>JANNEK010000108.1:0-4120 GCA_031378605.1 Chitinophagaceae bacterium
TTCATTTGCAACGCGGGGCTACCATTGTTGCGTATAGTGGAGGAAAGGCAATATGCGGACCTCAATGTGCCGGATTGGTTATTGGTAAAAAAGATATTTTAATGTCGGCCTGGCAGGCAAGTTCGCCACACCATGGGCCGGGGCGCGATAATAAAGTTGGGCGCGAAGAAATGATTGGAATGCTTGCTGCAGTTGAAGCCTGGGGTACACGCAATCACCAGGAAGAATGGAGAACATGGTTAAGCTGGTTAGATATCATTGCTAAAAGAGTGGCCGTTATTCCTGGAATTACCACAGATGTATTTGAACCAACGGATCTATCTAACCGATCTCCTGTTTTAACGATCACCTGGGATCCCAATAAATTGAATATAACGGGTGATGAAGTTGCAGAAGAAGTTGGAAGAAATAAACCAAGAATTGCGCTCGGCAGTGAATCTGATAAAGGGCTTACTTCTATCAATATTACTACCGGTCAGATGCAGCCGGGAAATGAAAAAATTGTAGCCGACCGTCTATTTGAATTACTCTCCAAAAAAAGAAATCCCAAATCCACCGCATTGAAAGCACCAGCAGCTTCTATTGGAGGCAGATGGGATGCAGCTATTGAATTTTTCAGCAGTACCAGTAAGCATACCTTATTCATAGAACAGGATGGTAATTGGTTGAAAGGAACGCATAAGGGAGATTTTTCCATTCGCGAATTAATAGGTACCATAGAAGGCAATGAAGTGAAATTAAAAAGTGTGGATCGGCATCCGGCAGATTCCATCACGTTTATTTTTTCGGGACTCTTATCAAAAGATTTAATAACAGGTTCGATTTATATGGGTGAATACCGAACGGCTTCATTTTCTGCAAAGAAAAATAATAAACCCGATCTGCATGAAATGATCGTAGTTCCGGGTGGACCACCATTGGCAACCTGATGAATTGCATATTTTAATAGAGCTGTTGACGTTCAGTTTTGTTCTGCAGTACAAGTGTGCGACGCAAGGGACCTTGAACAGAGGACAAATTGCCGGGCCACAAAATTTTTTAATCAACTGAAAAGTAAAATAGCATGTACAAACAAAAAGTATTTAGAATCTTACTACTTGTTAACTGCCTGATGGCTGCTTACTCCGGTTTTTGTCAATCAATTGATTTATTGTTGAAGGGCGGACATGTAATTGATCCGAAAAATAGCATCGATGAGGTAATGGATATTGCGATTGTAAATGGAAAAATTGCAGCGGTAGCAAAAGATATACCCGTTGTTAATGCAAAAAAAGTAATTGATGTTACGGGCTTATGGGTAACCCCGGGTATTATTGATATGCACGTTCATGCATTTAATGGTAATACACAAGATGCTTATATAGCAGATGGATTTACAAGCTTAGCACCGGATGGATTCACCTTCCGGGCAGGTGTTACCACTGTAGTGGATGCGGGCTCTTCCGGATGGAAGAATTTCAGGCAGTTTAAAAAACAAACCATTGATAAATCACAGACAAGGATATTGGCATTATTAAATATTGCAGGAACAGGTATGGCCAGTCGTTTTGAAGAGCAGGATATAACGGATATGAACCCTGTACAAACGGCCAATATGATAAAAAAACTTTTTCCAGATATTATTGTCGGCATTAAAGCCGCGCATTATTGGGGTGATTTTACCCAGGTAGATCGCGCTGTGGAAGCCGGAAACCTGGCAAAGGTTCCTGTAATGGTAGATTTTGGAGAACATGATCCTCCCTTATCGATTGAAGAATTGTTTATGAAACATCTTCGGCCGGGGGATATTTTTACGCATACTTTTTCCTATGGACCAACGCAACGGGAAACAATTGTTGATGAAAACGGAAAAGTAAAACCTTTTGTATTTACTGCACAAAAAAGAGGAATTATTTTTGATTTGGGTCATGGAGGTGGAGCTTTTTCGTGGCGGCAGGCAGTTCCTGCAATGCAACAGGGTTTTAAACCCAATGTAATCAGCACCGACCTGCATGCAGAAAGTATGAATGGTGGAATGAAGGATATGAGTAATGTGCTTTCTAAATTTCTCAATATGGGTATGACGATTCAGGAAGTAATTTTACGGGCAACCTGGAACCCTGCCAATGTGATCAAAAGGACTGACCTGGGAAATTTGAGTGTAGGAGTTGAAGCTGATATAGCGGTGTTCGCTATCCGAAAAGGTGATTTTGGGTTTATGGATATTCGGCGCACTAAAATAAAAGGTACTCAAAAGCTGGAAACAGAATTAACCCTCCGCGCTGGTAAAATAGTTTGGGATTTGAATGGACTTAGCGCTCCGATGTGGGATACAGAAATCATAAAAAAACAATGAAACGTTTATTACAAGATAAAAAGAATGGAAGGCAATCAAAAATTGCGACAATAGTTTATTTTCTGTTTTATCTTCTTCCAGTACTTAGTAATGGGCAGCAATATGATTTATTAATAAAAAATGGGCATATAATTGATCCTAAAAATAATATCGATACCATTTGTGATATTGCTATTTTAAAAGGAAAGATTGCGAAGGTGGATAAGAATATTTCAGTTAGTGAGGCTATTAAAATTGTGAATGCAACAGGGCTGCTGGTGACACCAGGTTTAATAGATATACATACACATGTTTTTGTTGGAAGCAAGGCCGATAAATTTGCCGATGGAGTGTATAGTTTATCCCCGGATGATTTTTCTTTTAAATCGGGGGTAACGACAGTTGTAGATGCAGGGACTTCGGGTTGGAGAAATTTCGCTGTTTTTAAAGAACAGGTGATTGAGAAATCTCAAACACGCATACTTGCTTTTTTAAATATTGCCGGCACAGGATTGAGTGGATACCCGGACCAGGAAGATTTGCAGGATATGGATGCAAACATGACTTCATTAACTGTAAAAAAATATTCAACAATTATTGTAGGTATTAAGATTGGTCACTATGAGGGGTTTGAATGGACTCCTTTTGACCGAGCATTAGAAGCAGCAAAGACATCCCATCTCCCCCTGTTGGTGGAATGTCATTTGCCAAATTATTCATTGGAAGATCAATTAAATCGTATGCGCCCGGGCGATATACTCACCCATTCGTTTGAACAGGTGAATGAGCGAATGACTATCATTAATGAACAAGGTAAGCTTCGTCCATTTGTATTAAAAGCGCAGAGCAGAGGTGTATTGTTTGATGTGGGGCACGGGGGTGCAGGTTTTTGGTTTAATCAGGCTATTCCTGCTTTTCAGCAAGGGTTGTGGCCCAATAGTTTTGGTTCTGACCTGCATCGTTTCAGTATGAATTCGGGAATGAAAAGTATGTTGAATATCATGTCTAAGTATTTGAATATGGGTATGCCGTTAAATGAAATTATTGTAAGGGCTACGTGGAAGGCTGCGCAATCTATTAAGAGAAATGATCTTGGAAATTTGAGTGTGGGCTGTGATGCTGATATCAGTCTGTTAAAAATTTTAGAGGGTAATTTTGGATTTATTGATGCCGGAGGAAACAAAATGGAAGGGAACAAAAAATTTGAGGCTGAGCTAACCATTCGAGCAGGCAAAATTGTTTGGGATTTGAATGGGTTGGCAGTCACGAATTGGAAGCAATAGATTTTGAAAAATTAACGCATAACTATTTGTGTATTTATTTATTTTTTCTGCAATGCGAGTATTAAAGTTATTAGTAGTTAGAATGCTGCTATTATCAGTGGTAGTAGCTTTTGCGCAATGCAAGCAAGCTATAACTTTACCACCAGGTGATGTTGGTAATGGTGGACTTTCTCTTCCCGGCGATTTTGAAGCCGTGGTGGTGGTGGATAGTCTTGGCCCCGCCCGCCATTTGGCCATCAATGATAACGGCGACATCTACGTTAAATTACGTTATTCAAAAAAAGGAGAGGGCGGTAATTTAGCCTTGAGAGATATTAATAATGACGGTAAGGCCGACAGTATTGTTCATTTTGGAGATTATTTTAATCAAGGAAGCCTCTCGAATAGTATTCGCATACATAATGGGTATTTATATTATAGTTCGGAGTTGGTTATTTACCGCAGTAAATTAACGCCCGGGAAATTAATTCCTGACAGTAATAGGGAAGTAGTGCTTACGGATGATCACGAAGGTGGATCGCAC
>JANNEK010000119.1:0-5035 GCA_031378605.1 Chitinophagaceae bacterium
ATCCAAATTTCAATACAACTCAATTCAAACAACATCTGCACGAATTAGAAGTAGCAACAACGGATAAACTCAATACCTTATCCTTTGGGCAACAAAAGAAATTCATCATTGCTTTTGGGTTGGCTTGCAATACGGCGGTTCTTTTATTAGATGAACCCACCAACGGACTTGATATTCCTTCCAAAAAAAGATTCAGAAAACTAATAGCTTCGATTATGAATGAGGAACGAATGATCTTTATTTCTACCCATCAAATTCGGGATCTTGATAATTTGATCGACCGGGTAATTATTGTTGATGAAGGTGAATTATTGCTCAATGAATCTGTTGCTTCTATTGGTGAAAAATTGTTGTTCAAATCGGTTAATAACATTCCTGAAAAGGAGAAAGTATTGTATTCCGAAGAATCACTAAATGGTATTTCAGTGGTGGTAGAAAATAAGGAAGCAATAGATTCTAAAGTAAACCTGGAACATCTTTTTAATGCAGTAACAGAAAACCCGGAATGGATAAAAAAGATTTTTTGATTAATTAATAAAAGAAAATGAACAATATATTTAGTGCAAAGCGCTTTTACCTGCTTTTTAAAAAAACATTGCTTGAGCGACCTATGCAATTGTTGGGTTTGTCGGGGCTTTCATTAGTACTGATATTTTTTACCTATATAATCTGCAAAACCTTATCTGGTTTTGATACGGCCCAAAATGCCTCTTTTGCTATAGGATTGATAGGAGGCGGTTGTTTTTTAGCTTCATTTGTATATGGATATTTTTCTACGAATTCAATGGGCTCTTCTTACCTCACCCTTCCAGCATCGCACCTTGAAAAATGGCTTTGCGGCATATTACTTACCGGTATTTTTTATGTTTTGATTTTCCTGTTATTTTTTAGATTGATGGATACTGTATTTGTAAACCTGTATCATAGTAGTTTAGATGTGAATGGTCCTTTTTATAAGCAGTTTTATGAGCAGGTGCAAATCTTTCCCTTCAATGGGTTTGTTGCAAAAAATGTAATTGTAATGTTTGTAAATTTTGCCGGGGCAGTGCTGGTGGGCTCTTTATATTTTAATAAACTAAGTTTTATTAAAGTGGCCCTTATTATTGCTGCTTTTTGGTTTGGAGCTTTTTTGCTGAATTTAATGATTGCTAAAATGATGATGGAGCATGTTAACAACGCCTTGCCATATTTTCTTGTATTTATTGATGTAAACAATGAAGCCGGACGGATAGAGTTACCAGGCAACGTAGCAAGAATTGTTTCTATTTTAATTCAGTTTGTTGTTCCCTCCATTTTATGGATATTGGCTTTTGTTCGCTTAAAAGAAAAAGAATTTTAAATTGTAAGAATGGATTTCAGACAAAACCAACCGATCTACCTGCAGATTGCAGAATATGTGTGCGAACAAATATTATTAAAGAAATGGAATTTGGGCGATAAAATAATAAGTATCCGTGATATTGCGGTATTGATGGAAGTAAATCCCAATACCGTACAGAGAGCCTATGATTTTTTACAACAAAAGGCAATTATTACCAATAAACGCGGTGTGGGGTATTTTACAGAAGAAGATGCGCTGGAAAGAATACTTGATTTTAGACGCGAACAATTTATGCAGAATGATTTGCCCGTTTTTCTTCGAAATCTTTACCTGCTTAAAATTGATATTAAAGAAATTAAAAATCAGTACGAAAGATTTATAAAAGAGAATTTTTCCAGATAAAAATAATGAGAATGCTTACACAACTCGTGTGAATATGTAAATCCTTCAAAAAATAAAATGAAACAGATGAAATTGACTTCAAAAATTCTTACGGCTATGCTCTTGTTATTTATAGCAGGATTATTTTTATCAAATACTATTTTAAAAAAGGAATTCAATAAAACGGATAAAAGTGATCTCTATTGGAACTATGGCATCCTATTGCAACAACCCTTCTCGCATATTAATATCATAGGAGGTAACAATACCAATATTGCATTCGAACAAAACAATAAGGCTTCGGTTAAAGTGTATAAAAACTGGGATGGTTACGCAAATGGGTTGGTTAAGGCCTTTGTTAAAAACGATACATTATGTCTAACATTTCCAAAGGAAGCGAAAGATATTTTTGAAAGAGATTGGATGAAATGGAATACGTTGGTGCGCATCTTTTCTCCGAACCTGATTTCAGTAACCGGTTCAGATACAAAATTTGAGATGTTTAATATGAGACAGAAAAGTATTTATGTAATAATGAAAGGTAAATCGGAGTTTGAGCTGGAAAGTATGGATACAGAATTCGATACCTTACACATTCATCAAAGCGATTCTTCCGCCGTTGTATTTGAGATGTCGCCTGACTATAAACTGTCAACGTCTTTCCATGTAAAAAGTGTAGAAGCGAACGTAAAGGGATATTCAATTCTTGATCTTGGTCACGCCCAGATCGATTCCTTAAAACTTTCCATTGCCGATAGCTCGGGTATTTTACTTTCAGGGAGCTCTATTCGAAAAAGGCATTGAGGAATGTTCTTTCTTTATTCTAAAATAAAGTGGAATATTTTTCTGTCATAAAACTCAATTCATTATTTGACGGAAGCAGCTCGTCTTTTTCTAATAAGCCCTGCTCAATTGCATTAATGATACGATTTGCTATCTGGAGATATTTTAGCGTGGCTGAAAAATCATCGATATGTAGTAGCTTGTAAATATTTTTCATTCGTTCCAAACTAGTCAAATTTAATGAATGAGTGTCTAATAAAGCATGATAGCCCATGATGGTAATGAATGCAGAATACTTAACTTTAAATTCTTTTATTTAAACGATTGCTGGTATGCAGGTATTATTGGGAATTCTATTCCATTTTATTGGTGGTTTTGCGTCGGGTAGTTTTTATATGCCTTATAAAAAAGTAAAAGGCTGGAGCTGGGAAAGTTTTTGGATCATTGGTGGTTTATTTTCCTGGCTTATTGCGCCACCGCTTGCGGCTTATCTAACCATTCCTGGTTTTTTCGATATCATCAAAGGTTCATCGTCTTTTGTAATAGGCACTACTTATCTAATGGGCTTACTTTGGGGTATCGGTGGTTTAACCTATGGTTTGGGTGTTCGTTATCTTGGTGTATCCTTAGGCAGTTCAATTATATTGGGACTTTGTTCTGTTTTTGGGGCCCTTGTTCCTTCTCTATATTATTATTTTAATCCAAAAGATGGAAAAGATACGATTGCCGATTTAGTTGGAAATACCTGGGGGCAATGGGTGATGGTTGGATTGGTTGTTTGTATTATAGGAATTATTATTTGCGGAATGGCTGGTAGCAGAAAAGATAAAGAATTAGGCGGCGCTGAACGTGATGCATCTGGTAGTGAATTTAAAATAACCAAGGGGTTAATTGTTGCAATCATCTCTGGTGTATTAAGCGCATGCTTTAGTTTTGGTATTGAAGCCGGGTCAGCCATGGGAACGCAGGCAAATGATTTATGGAAAGCTGTTAATCCCGGCGAAGGAGAATTTTTATTCAGAAACAATGTAATTTTTGTAGTGATTCTCTGGGGTGGCTTAACTACCAATTTGATCTGGTGTTTACTTTTAAATGTAAAGAACAAATCATTTGGTGATTATGCCAACAAAAAATCACCGCTATTAAAAAACTATTTGTTATGTGCCTTGGCTGGAACTACCTGGTTTCTCCAATTCTTCTTTTATGGTATGGGTGAAAGTAAAATGGGTAATGGTGCCAGCTCATGGATATTGCATATGTCATTTATTATTTTGGTCGCAAATATGTGGGGTATTCTAACCAAAGAATGGAAAGGAGTTAGTAGAAAAACTGGTATCATCATTACAATCGGGATCGCCACTATTATTCTTTCAGTATTGTTAGTAGGTTATGGCAATCATTTACATGATAAATTAAAAAATCAAAAATCTTTAGTACATGTCAAGAGCAACTAAAAATTTTAAGCACGTGAGTTATTTGTGGGACGAAGCAACGGCAAATTCCATGGCCGGTGATGAAGTGGCCCTTTTAGTTTATCGATCTAATTTACTAGGTGCCGATCTTCGGTTAACCAATTACGGGGGAGGTAACACTTCCTGCAAAGCGATGGCAAAGGATCCACTTACAGGGATTGAAACTGAAATTATGTGGGTAAAGGGTAGCGGAGGTGATTTAGGAACCATGAAAATAAATGGACTTGCTGCCTTATATGTAGAACGCCTTCGAAATTTAAAAAAAGTATATCGGGGAATTGAATTTGAAGATGAAATGGTAGAACTTTTTAATCACTGTATCTATGATCTCTCGTCTAAGGCACCTTCAATTGATACACCGCTGCATGGATTTCTTCCGTTTAAACATATTGATCACTTACATCCCGATGCAGCTATAGCTATTGCTGCTGCCAAAGATGGTAAACGAATTACGCAGGAATTATTTAACGGAACGATCGGTTGGGTTGATTGGCAACGGCCCGGCTTTGAACTGGGTTTGCAATTAAAGGAATGTTTAGAGCAAAATCCGGGTATACGGGGTATTATGCTTGGTTCGCATGGTTTATTTACCTGGGGCGATACAGCCTATGAAAGTTATATCAATACACTAGAAGTAATAGAACAATGTGCGCAATACCTTGAAAATAATTTTAATAAAAAACGAAAAATTTTTGAATTACTCGTTCAGTGTTCCGTACATTTTCATCAACCCGCGTTTGGGATTGAATTATAATTTCACGGAAGAATGGAACACATACATTTCATTCGGATACACTTCACGTGAACCGCGATTACGAAATTTATACGCCGCGGAAGATGCGTATTTCGGAGCAACTCCTGCATTCGAAGCGGCAATTGTTGGAGGCACACCTAAATATAATTTCGACAAACCGATCGCAAAACCGGAACATCTTCTCAACCTGGAACTTGGTGTCGGTTACCGTACTGTTGACGTTGAATTGAACAGCAATATCTATTTGATGGAATTCACTGACGAACTGATCAAGAGCGGACAGGTTGATATTTTCGGGAATCCTGTGTATGGTAATGCACCAAG
>JANNEK010000121.1:0-23745 GCA_031378605.1 Chitinophagaceae bacterium
GAGGCTTATAACCAATCCATTCGCGACTTACTATAAGCCGTTAAGTAAATGGATTTATTAAAACCGATGCAAGGAAATTAAATACTGAAAATTGAAGCTTTATATAAAATACATGGTTAGTATCCGCTGCAAAATGATGGTGAAAGAGGCGTTGAAAAAACTTGGCTTGCACTTTATTGTTGTGGAATTGGGTGAAGTAGAAATTATGGAACAAATTACGATGGAACAACGGAGACTTCTGAAAGAAGACCTGAATAGTTGTGGACTTGAACTGATGGATGATAAAAAGGCTATACTCATTTCCAGGATAAAAAGTGTGGTTGTAGAAATGGTACATTATGAGGATGAATTACCTAAAACAAATTTTTCTGATTACCTGGCGCAAAAATTAAACCATGATTATACGTACATGGCTAATTTATTTTCTGAAGTGCAGGGTACCACCATTGAACAATATATTATTTTTCATAAGGTAGAAAGAATAAAGGAGTTGATTATTTATGATGAGCTAAATATTACAGAAATCGCCTGGAAGATGAATTATAGCAGTGTGGCACATCTTTCTAACCAGTTCAAGAAAGTAACCGGCCTGGCTCCATCGCATTTCAAAAAATTAAAAGATAAAAGACGCACCTCTATTGAGGAAATATAATTACTTATTTAGATAAATTATTAGACCAATACTAAAAATGGCGACCAGGCAACATAAAAAAAACGCAGGGGAAATAGATATTTACCAGGCATTCATGCAATCGCCGGTTGCCATTGCTGTTTTAAAGGGTAAAGATTATGTGTTAGAATTTGCGAATGAATTTTATTTGAAAATATTAGATAGAGACATAAGTATTGTAGGCAAACCCCTGTTTAATTCATTTCCCGAATTGATAGACCAGGGATTAAAAGAGTTCATGGATCATGTGGTAATGAGCAAAGCAGCGCAACAAATAGTAGAACATGAATTTTTTGTCGAAAAAAAAGGAATTCGGAAACAATCCTTTTTTAATTGTGATTATCAACCTTTCAATGGACCAGATGGAGCAATTACCGGGTTGATTGTAATTTTTACCGAAGTGACAGAACATGTAAAAATAAAAATAGCCAACCGTAACAATCAAAATAAGTTAATTGATGACCTGCGCATTGCAAACTCCGAATTAATACATCAGGCAAACGAAAAAGGAAATCGGGCCGCTGAATTAGTAATTGCCAATAACGAATTACATTTCCAAAATTCAGAAAAAATAAACAGGGCAGCAGAGTTATTTATTGCAAATGAGGAATTAGATTTTCAAAATACCGAGAAGGAAGACAGGGCTGCTGAGTTAGTGATTGCTAACAAAGAATTACATTTTCAAATAATCGAAAAAGAAAAACGTGCCTCAGAATTGGTAATTGCTAACAAAGAATTGTTATTTCAAAACGAGGAGAAAGAAAAACGTGCTGCTGAATTAGTAATTGCCAATACCGAATTACATTTTCAAAATTCAGAGAAAATAAACAGGGCAGCCGAGTTATCTATTGCAAATGAGGAATTAGATTTTCAAAATACCGAGAAGGAAGACAGGGCTGCTGAGTTAGTGATTGCTAACAAAGAATTACTTTTTCAAATAATCGAAAAAGAAAAACGTGCTGCTGAATTAATACTTGCTAATGAAGAGTTGCTGTTTCAGAGTGAGGAGAAAGAAAAACGTGCTGCCGAATTAATACTTGCTAATAAAGAGTTGCTGATTCAGAGTGAGGAGAAAGAAAAGCGTGCGGCTGAATTAGTAATCGCCAATAAAGAATTGCTATTTCAAAATGAAGAAAAAGAAAAGCGTGCGGCTGAATTAGTAATTGCCAATAAAGAATTACTATTTCAAAATGAAGAAAAAGAAAAGCAGCAAACGAATAGTAAAGAAATGAAAGCTTTGAATCATTCCATAAAATTAGTGTCCCAATATTCCCGCAGTTTAATCGAAGCCAGCCTGGACCCACTCGTTACCATTAGTGCCGAAGGAAAAATAACCGATGTAAACGAGGCTTCAATAAAAGTTACGGGTATTGAGCGGGAGTTATTAATTGGCTCTGACTTTACAACCTATTTTACAGAGCCCAAAAAAGCAAAGGCGGGTTATGAACAGGTATTTAATAATGGGTTCGTAGAAGATTATCCACTTACTATAAAGCATCGAAATGGGAAATTAACCGATGTACTGTATAATGCCTCACTTTATAAAGATGAAAATGGAAATGTATTGGGGGTATTTGCTGCAGCAAGGGATATCACCAATCAAAAACAAATATCTCACTATGCCCGTAGTTTAATTGAAGCCAGCCTTGACCCGCTTGTTACTATTAACACTGAAGGAAAAATAATGGATGTAAACGAAGCAATGATAAAGGCTACTGATAAATCCCGTGAAAAATTATGCGGTACTTTATTCAGTAGTTACTTCGTTGAATCAGCAAATGCGGCCCGGGTGTACAAGGAAGTTTTTGAAAAAGGTTATGTATTGAATTATCCCCTCACTATTATTGATGGTGTATTAACGGATGTGATACTAAGTGGCTCAGTTTATAAAGACATGCAGGGCCTTACCCTGGGTGCTGTGCTGGTGGCACGTGACATCACCCATCTTAAAAAAATAGAAAAAGAATTGATAGAGGCCAAAATATTCGCTGAGCTTGCCACCTCTATTGCCGAAGACGAAAAAATGAAGGCGGTTACTTCTGCCCATGTATCAGCCAATGCTGTTAAAAGCAAGCAGCAGTTTTTAAGCAATATGAGCCATGAAATTCGTACACCCATGAATGCAATCATCGGCTTTACCAAAGTTGTATTAAAAACGGAATTGACGGTAAAACAAAAAGAATATTTAACCGCGATAAAACTTAGTGGTGATGCGTTGATTGTATTGATTAACGATATACTTGACCTGGCTAAGGTAGATGCCGGCAAGATGACTTTTGAACAAACGCCTTTTAAACTTGCGTTGTCTGTTGCTGCGATGCTCCATTTGTTTGATACCAAGGTTCAGGAAAAAAACCTTGAATTAATATATGATTACGATACAAGGATACCTGCTGTATTAGTTGGCGACCCTGTAAGGCTGCACCAGGTTATATTAAACCTGGTAAGTAATGCCGTTAAGTTTACTTCAAAAGGAAAGATCACTGTTACTGTAAAAATGATTCAGGAAGATGAAGAAAAAGTAACTGTGGAGTTTTCCATTGCAGACACGGGTATTGGTGTAGCCCCGGATAAACTTGATCGGATTTTTGAAAACTTTCAACAGGCTACAAGTATTACTTCCCGTTTGTATGGTGGAACCGGTTTAGGTTTGGCTATTGTAAAACACTTAGTGGAAGCACAGGGTGGTAGTATTCAGGTGAAAAGTGCTTTAAATGAAGGAGCTACTTTTAGTTTTTTGCTGCATTTTAAAAAAACAAATGCAACTGTAATGCCAGATACAGAAATAATGGAATTGGACAGGGAAATAAAAGAAATAAAAATATTGGTGGTAGAAGACATGGCATTGAACCAATTACTGATGAAAACCCTGCTGGATGAATTTGGCTTTGCGAGGGATATTGTAAGTAATGGGAAATTGGCTATCGAAAAAATGAAAACAACTGCTTACGATATAATTCTGATGGATTTACAAATGCCTGAAATGAATGGATTTGAAACCACGGAATATATTCGCAATACCATGAAATCGTCCATTCCCATTATTGCATTAACAGCAGATGTAACCACGGTTGATTTAGAAAAATGCAAAGCAGCAGGAATGAATGATTATATAGCCAAGCCGGTGGATGAACGGTTGCTATACAGTAAAATAGTGGGGCATACCAAAAAGCCGGTTGTAATCGTATCAAAAGAAATGTTGCTGGAAGCCATCGATGAAAAAAAAGTTATTAAATATATTGATTTAAAATACTTAAACCAGCGCACCAAATCAAACCCGGTACTAATGATGGAAATGATTGCACTGTATTTGAACCAAACACCACCGTTAATCAATTTAATGACGAAAAGTTTTTTAAATAAGGATTGGAGCTCACTTCAATCTTCTGTACATAAGATGATACCATCCTTTTCTATAATGGGAATTAATCCTGATTATGAAGTGATGGCACAAAAAGTACAGGAATTTGCTATCGTACAATTGCAAGACGACGGTATTCATGATTTAGTATTACAGTTAGAAAATGTATTGCACCAGTCATGTAAAGAATTAGAAGAAGAATACGCCATTATGAAAAAAGCAGAAAATGAAAACTACAAATAAAATAAAACTTTTTTTGGTGGATGATGATGCGCTTTTTTTAAAGTCGCTTGAAATTGAATTTTTGGACCATGCCGACTTTGAAATCCAAACATTTTGTTCAGGTGAACTTTGTATTGAGCATTTACCTCAAAACCCCGATGTAATTGTTCTGGATTATCACCTTGATGGAATTAATAAAGCTGCAATGAACGGAATGGAAACCCTTGATAAGATAAAGGCCATCAACAACAATATACCTGTTATTATGCTTTCCAGTCAGGATAAAATTGATGTGGCAATTGCATGCATGCATCATATGGCAACAGATTATGTAGTTAAAAGTGAAACCGCATTCTTGCGTTTACAAAAAATAATTACTGGCATTTTTCAAAGCAGGAAAATGGAGAAAGAATTAAACTGGTATATGGAACGGATGTGAGTTTTATTTTCCAAACGATTATTTAGAAGTAATTGTGAAAGATGCAATTCATTTGAACAATTGTATAAGTATTCTGCTAATAGCGTCAACTATGTTTATGAGGGGCATCTGACGAACGCTTATCAATTTAATAATACTGAAAACAATTTTATTAATTGAAGACAATACGAACCTACCTGAAACTTAACCGGGTTTTAAAACCAGAAAGCTATACTATTATCTCTTCAACGAATGGAGCAAGCGGTATTAAACTTGCCACACAATATACTCCCGACTGAATAATTTGTATTGTGTTAATGTCTCAAATGAATGGACAGAAAGTTTTTCGGTTGCTTTTGAATACGGTGAAAACCTTTTCCATCTTCTTTACTTTTAGCATTTCCCTCAGTAAAAAAATGAAAGTGCAGAAACATTAAAGTAAGATGCTGATGATTCTATTGTAAAACCCTACCAGTTGGAACCTCTTCTTAAAATAGCAGGCTGCCGGATAAATTGCAGTACCGTAGTTAGTGCCTGATACTGTAAGTAGATCAAAAAAATAAACTTCTTTTCAATGTGTGAATAATGTAACTAATTACCATAATGATGTAATGCTTTACAATCACTATAAACCCACCTTTATACTGTGAAAATTTCTTCACACCGAACCCTCCAAGTACGGAAACTTAAATTATAAAAAATGAATACTACGGAATTAAAAGGAAACTGGAATGAACAAAAGGGCAAGCTGAAAACAAAATTTGCTGCATTAATCGATAATGACCTCATGTTTGCGGAAGGCAAAAAAGAAGAGATGCTGGGAAGGCTTCAAATTAAGTTAGGAAAATCAAAAGAAGAATTACACAAAATTATTGAAGCGCTTTAATAGGTGCTTCTATTACGGAAAGGCCACCGTTTAACTTCCATTAGTTAAGTGGTGCCTTTCTAATTTTTTACTTTATTACAAACCTAAAATTTAAACAATGAACAAATTTAGTATGACCATCGTAGGCGCATTATTAATGGGCTTTACAATTTTTCCAGGTTGCCAATCACAGGAAAAAAAAATAGAAGAAGCAAAAGCTGATGTAAAAGATGCTAAAGAGAACGTACAGGAAGCTAAAGCGGATTTGAAAGAGGTAATTAAGGATGAAAAAATTGACGCAGAGAAGGCTGCTTTCGAAGAAGAGTGGAAAGCATTCAAGTTGGAGACCGAATTTAGTATTAAAACTAATGAGAACCGTATCGACGCCTTAAAAGCACAAATGAAACGGGCAGGAAAAAAGGCAGAAGCATCTTACGAAAATGCGATCGTTGCCTTGCAAACGAAAAACAAAGAATTGCAGGAAAAGATGAATTCATACAGGGCCAACCATACAAACTGGGATAATAACAGTAAAACAAACTGGGAAACGTTTAAAAGAGAGTTTAATGACGATATGACTAAACTGGGTAAGGCTCTGAAGGATTTTACCATTGATAATAAGAAGTAACGATGGAAGGTATTGTAAATGAATAACGCTGCTCAGGTTTTAATAGGTTACCTTACCCGATAGTTAT
Organism: Chitinophagaceae bacterium; assembly: GCA_031378605.1. GTDB lineage: Bacteria > Bacteroidota > Bacteroidia > Chitinophagales > Chitinophagaceae > Endoryza. Next base: position 6,232 of record JANNEK010000121.1, read on the forward strand.
ACCTATAAATTGAATGGAATGGAAATAAGCGAAGTAGAAAAGTCGAAAGTGCATATTACAGTGGAAATAATTGAATACGTGCTGAACTCCGTTGTAATTAAAACCATCCTTAAAAAATCTAGCGGCAATATCAGCGTCATGTCATTTGACGATGGTGAAGGCTTGACAGAAAAAAGCAGCCCTTTTGATAATTTTGTTCAAATTATTGAAGGTAAGGCAGAAATAGTTATTAGCGGAAAATCGAATTTACTGGAAACCGGGCAATCAATTGTAATACCCGCACATTCATCAAATTTTGTAAAACCTAATGGCAGGTTTAAGATGATATTGACGATCATTAAAAGCGGTTATGAGTGAGGTATATAATGAACGAAATTGAATGTGTGAATGATGTAATTTATTGTTAAGATGATGTAACACTTCTCCGGTAAAACTTTGGCACCTTTATCATCAGCTACAAAGCCCTGCTCTTTATCAAAAGAAGGGAAGTGTCATCTTCACAACTAAATCGTAAAAAATGAAATCAATTAAACTACTTTACCTGCCGCTATTGCTAATGTGCATGGCAACAACTGTTCCGGCATTTGCAAGCAGCATTGTCAAAGACTCTACTGAAGCGCGAGTCCTTGAATTAAAATCTGAGCAAATGGTATCCCGGTTGCAAGAGATTAAAGAAATGGATAAATCTGGTTTAACCAGGAGCGAAAGGAAAGATCTTCGCAAAGAAGTAAAAGGATTGAAAAAGGAAATGAAAGCAATTAGTGGTGGCGTTTATCTTTCAGTTGGAGCAATTATTATCATTATATTATTACTAATACTCATTTTGTAATTGCTGTTAGTTAGCACCTTTCAATACCGGGTTGGTTCTTATCAGCCCGGTATTGATTTTTCAATTATTTTCAGTGAATTGCACTAATGAGAATGCGTTGGACAGCTCTGGTAAAAAAATACCACAACAGTCAAAATAGAAATTACACCATTATTTTTCCTGCTTGAAATAAAACGTAACCGCAAAAAGCATCTTATTAATAATATTATAACATACCCACTGCCAAAATTTACGGAGAATAGTAGTCGATGATGAATAGTTTTCTTTCGTAACCTGCTTACAATGCATTTGGATAATCTCCTGCAATTCTTTTTCTGCAGTAACTGCGAATGCCAAATTGCTTACAGCCATATTCATTTCAAGACTTGCATGGGCACTCAGGCCATTTACATTATAAGATCCTATCGTTACCCATGAACTATCATAAACCGCCATTTTTGCATGCAATACAGTTTCGGTGTATTCATATATAGTAATGTTATTTCTAAGCATCCAATCATACAAATACCGTTCGGCATGCTTAGCAAGCATTACATCCGATGAACCTGCTAAAATTAATTGCACCTTCACACCTCGTTTAACTGCTGCTTTTATTTTTCGCCGAAACAGATGCCCAGGCAAAAAATAACTACACATAATCGTTATAGTCCTTTCAGCCTTACTAAACATTTCCAGATAACTGTTCCAAATTTCTTTCTTGCCTTTCACCCAATCATTACGGCAGGCCCGCACTGAAATTTTTTCGCTAGTACTAATTTTAGCCTCTACCTTTTTATTAGTTCCGAATACTCTTACTTCCCTACCACGCCAAATGTTACTGCAAATTGTCTCGACATTTATCGATGCTTCGCCTTCGCAATACAAGGCCATATCTAACCAGGCTGGTTGGTCAGGCATATCATTGTACCTGTTACAAATATTTATACCTCCTACTAAGGAATAAATACCATCAGCTACTACTACTTTATGATGTAATCTTCTTCCAAAATAAAAATGTTTGCTACGCAGCAACGGCTCAAATAATTTGACGTTAATACCTTTGTCTCTCATTTCCTTTATACAGGTCGAAGACAATTCTTTAGAAGCATAACTATCAATATGCAAATAAACAGAAACCTTGCGGGTTGCCGCTGCCTTAAGGGATTCAATAACCGCAGCGCCCGTTTCATCATTTAAAAAAATATAAAACTGAAGAAAGAGATTTGTTTTCGCCTCATTTATAATTTTTAGAAGTATATCGAAGAAAGCTTTTCCGCTATGTACAAGCTTAACGTTATTTCCACTTGTATAACCTGTCGAAATATTTGAATTACTTTCTTTCATTATAAATAAAAAATTTGCGTAGTAGTTTTCTTTATACCCAGAAATTCTGTTCTCAGGTTGTCAACGTTCAATTCCTGCTATACTTTCTTCATTAACCCTTATCTGTATATTTCCAATTCATCTGTAATAGCCCTTATACAAATCTCCTGATTGCACTATCATTAATTAAAAAATGCGCGGTTACTATTTGAAGAACACACTAGAATTAGTAACCAAACCAGCTTATAATAAAGAGGGCCAGATAGAAATCCAGCCCTGTTAAAATCCAATATCCTAAGAATAACCATTATAAAAATACATATACCCCGTCCAAAAAACTTACATCAATTTATTATTAAGTTGTATAATTCACAGGTTTATAAAATTCAAATTCTTTTCTCCTATCAAAAAAATAGTAGCGAAAATAAAGAGGCTGTCTTAAAAGACAACTAAAATCTCGCAAAGGCGCTACGACGCAAAGAAGAAATATTGAAGATCAGGCGTTGCGACTTTGCGTTGTTGCGAGAAAAACATATTTAAAATACTTTTGACAACCTCGGAAGTGTAACGACAATTTTAAATGCACCCTACTGAAGTCTCGATTTTTAGCTGTAGATTTATTCCTGAATAATCCTTGGTACATCGGGTTTATATTGGTAAGGCCCGGCTGAGCATTTAACTGATTATTATTTGCTAGTAACTGCCTCTTTACTTGCTTCTGCTTTCATTTTTTCATTGGCCGTTATCAGAAATTCAACGCGTCGGTTTTGCATTTGGCCTTGTTCGGTACCGTTTTCATATTTGGGTGCCGATTCGCCAAATCCCCGAACAGATAATCTTGATAAAGGGATACTATTTGCCGAAACAAATCTATTAACGGTACGAGCCCTTCGAACAGATAAAGCCTTATTATAATGTATGGTTCCTTTACTATCTGTGTGGCCCTGTATTTCAATGTTTGTATCGGGATACTTTTGAAGGATTACGATCAGTTTATCCAGGTTAGATTTTGCATCTCCCGATAGATCTGATTGGTCAAATCCAAACAAAATTCTATTATTAAATTCAATAATTATTCCTTCCCCAACTCTTTCCACAGTAGCATCTGGTATATTCTTTTTCATTTCTGCAGCCTGCTTATCCATTTTATTTCCAATAACGGCACCGGTTACACCGCCAACGGTTGCACCGATTATAGCACCAAGGCCAGTGTTTCCTGCAACTCGCCCAATAATAGCTCCTGCGGCTGCGCCACCGGCCGTACCTATTATAGCACCTTTTTGTGCTCTATTTAATGTTTTACAACCGATCGAAAAAATACCAGTCGTTAATAAAATAAATACTACTATCCTAATTATTTTCATTCTATAGTTTTTGTGTACAATTACTGTACTGATTATTACCACATTCGTTAGAAGTAGTATGTACTGATTTCTAATTCAGTAAAGTTCAAAGACCTTACCTGGTACATTATTACAAAATCCAGTAAATTTCTTACATCATTCATAAACCATAATTACAACACAATTAAAAACCTTTTATTCAATTGGCTAACGTATATGTTCATCTTACTTTCTCATTGGTCGATAATACTTAAGTGCTTGTGGCATGTTAGCCTTTAATTTAGCAATCCTTGTTTCGTCTGAAGGATGGCTGCTTAAAAATTCCGGAGGCTTTGAACCACCTGCCGTTGACATTCTTTGCCAAAAGGGAATTGCTTCCTGTGGGTTATACCCTGCCATTGCCGCAAAATACAATCCATATTTATCTGCCTCCGATTCTGATTTACGCGAAAATGGTAGCGTACCGCCGATAGTAGAGCCAATACCATACGCAGTTGCAAAAATATTTTGAGTCTCTGCCGTTTTATTAATTAATGCAACTTGCAGGGCGGTTCCACCCAATTGTTGTAACAATCCCTGGCTCATTCGTTCACTACCATGTTGTGCTACAGCATGGGCAATTTCGTGGCCCACCACGATGGCCAATGCAGCCTCATTTTGAGTGATCGGTAACAGCCCCGTGTAAACGACAACCTTTCCGCCGGGCATGCACCAGGCATTGACTTCTTTATTGTCCACCAAATTAAACTCCCATTGGTATCCTTCCAGCACCGACGTTTCCCCTCTCCCATCATAATATTTTTTAATGGCGCTTGCAATACGTCCTCCAACACGGCGCACCATTTCGGCATCCTTATTATCATTTGCGCTTACAACTTTATTAGCGCTTAAGAACGTCTGGTACTCTTGTTTCGCCATCACTTGCAATTCGGGCTCAGATACCAAACTTAATTGTTTGCGCCCCGTTACCAGGTTCGTTTTGCAGGCAATTAGAAGAGCAGGGATCAGTAGTATTAGTGCTATTTTTTTCATTGCTACAATTTTCTTTTAATGGCTATTTATTTAAATTCGAACTACCAGTGCTGTTAGTTTCAACATCATGGATCTTTCAAATATCAACTTACTATCGATTACTAATAAAACCCTGTTTAATCATTTCACGATATACTACCTTCACAATTTCTGTTGTCATCCTGTCAATTCCTGCAGGGTCGGTGGTTTTTGTGAGCCCTGTCCAGATTATCTTATCTTCTTTAATAGAGTAAACATTTGTTTCTACCGTGTAGGATTTGGTATTGGTGTAATAACCAGGCGTATTGTAAGTATTCCAGTTCCTGAAATAATAGCCGCTAAATCTTCGGTTATAGCTTGGATAAGAAGAAACACTAGCGGGCGTATACACTTGTTCTCTATCTATATCGATTAGCCGCATAGTTACAGCGCCATCAAAACCATCTGCTTTAATTTTATCTCTGATCACTTCCTCATTTGTTGAACTTAGGTTTTTATCAAAGTAATTATAGGAAACCACTCCTTTACCATTAAGATAACCCGCCATTTCATCTTCGGCCCTTCGCCTGCTGGTTTCATCCTTAAACAATGCAACCACCAGCACCTTATTTAATTTATCAATGGCAACTTCTTTATTGGGCTCTTTCCATGTACTGGTGATTTGTGTAGAAGTACAAGACGATACTCCAACTAAACTGATGATACAAAATGAAAGAATGTAGTTGTTCACAAGTAATTATTTATGATTAGAAATGAGTACTGCGAAATTTATTTATTTTTAAACAGATAAAATACGCCCAGTTGAAAACCCCTGTTATAAGATTTTACGCTATTGTTATCATTAATTTTACTTAAACCAAGGTTATACCTCGCATCAACTCCAAAGCCCGATTCAGGATGTACATACCCAACACCTGCGCCAATACCAAAATCTATTGTCCGCAAATTGTTTTTAATATCTGTTGAAACAGCGCCTGCTTTTGATTTGGCACTAATCAAAAAACCAACTTGCGGGCCAGCCTGTAGCCTGAATCCATTGTCGAACATGTACTGAAGCAATACAGGAACATTAATGTAGTTAAGGTTTAGTTTGGTTTCTACATTACCTGTATTGTATTTTGTACCCTGGCCCGAGTAAACAATTTCGGGTTGTAATGCCAGTTGTTTATCAAGATGAATATGTCCAATTAAACCCATATTAAATCCGGCCTTAGATTTATAAGCTGCATCATTATTACTATTATTGATAGTATATACATTTAAACCAGCCTTGACGCCGAGATTCACGTGCTGTGCATTCAGACTACCCGTCACTAAAATTGATGCTGCCGTAAGAATTACATAAAATTTCATGATTTTTAATTTTTTTTATTTTTAGAATTTGTTTTACAAATAATTCTTTTTCTCCTATCGAAAATAGAGTAGCGAAAATAAACCCCTGTAGAAACAGGGGTTATAACCAAAACTAACTGCTTATGAGAAAAAGGTAATTGTATAAAGTCATACTGCAAAGCTCACTTACTTTAGTTACTATGTCATTACACAATTGTGTGTATTATTTGCATTATTCACACATTCTTTTGTTAATTAAACCTGCTATTAAACAATACCCTTCACTGCTTTTATTCTGTAATCAACGTGTGAATTATACAAGCCTTTTTCCAAATAGTGTAACAGTTATCAGGTGGATTAAATTCACCTTTATAATACTAGTATCCACTTTAATGATACTCAAAAAAATTTAATACCTATTAAGTAACTAACCATGATATCAGTTAAAAAAGAAGGGATATTATTTAAGAAAAGCACTTTAGGTTTTGAGAGTGAGGGTGTATTAAATCCGGCTGTAATAAGCAATAAGGATGGTATTCATCTTTTTTACAGAGCGGTTAGTAAAGGGAATTACTCTACTATTGGATACTGTAAATTAACCGGGCCTTTGGTTGTTGGAGAACGATTTGATACACCACTTCTTTTTCCTCAATCGGACTATGAATCACATGGAGTGGAAGATCCCAGGATCGTAAAAATTGAGGATTTGTATTATCTCACCTATACTGCTTATGACGGTGTAAATGCACTTGGAGCATTAGCCATTTCAAAAGATCTGCAGCACTTTGAAAAACTGGGATTGATTGTTCCGCAAATGCGCTTCAGCGAATTCAGACGTCTTTCAGAATCTAAAGGCGCTCTGAATGAAAAGTATGGCAGATACAACGAACACGAACTGATTCAGAAAATAAACGGCAAACAAGTATATGTATGGGATAAAAATGTAATTTTTTTTCCAAGAAAAATAAATGGTAAACTATGCTTTTTACACCGTATAAAGCCAGATATTCAAATTGTAGCAGTCAATAAACTAGAAGAGCTAACAATAGAATTTTGGCAAAATTATTTTCTACAATTACAGGATTGGATCGTACTATCGCCAAAATACGAACACGAAGTAAGTTATATTGGTGGTGGTTGCCCGCCATTAGAAACAGCAAGTGGATGGTTATTAATTTATCACGGTGTACATGACACGATAAATGGCTATGTATATTCAACCTGTGCCGCTTTACTCGATTTAGAAAATCCGAAAAAAGTAATTGCCCGGTTGCCCTATGAACTATTTAAACCCGACAGAGAATGGGAACTAATGGGAGAAGTGAATAATGTATGTTTTCCAACGGGAACACTTTTAATAGATGATACGCTTTACATCTACTATGGCGCGGCCGATGAACAAATAGCTGTCGCCTCCTTAAGCTTATCAGCATTGGTACAAGAATTATTACTTAATATTAAGAAAGATGATAACTGAAGTATTAACTACGAAAACGACTTTTATAAATAATAGCGGGCAAATCCAGAAAAATAATAGCTGCGGAATTAGTGCGTCGAATGGCGACAAAGTGATTCCTGAAATTTTATTCATTACTACGTTTCCACCGCGTGAATGCGGTATTGCCACCTATTCGCATGACTTAATTGAAGCATTGAATAATAAGTTCAATCGATCGTTCAAAATAAATATCTGCCCGTTGGAATCGGATAGTGAGCAGCATACATACGATGTGGATGTTAAATATATATTGAACACCAATTATCCAGAGGCGTATAAAACGCTGGCTCGCTTTATTAATAATGATGCTGCCATTGAAATAGTAATGGTACAACACGAATTTGGCTTGTTTAATGAAAATGAAAAAGATTTTATTGACTTTTTAAAGGCCCTTTATAAGCCAGTAATAATTGCCTTTCATACAGTATTACCGAATCCCAATGTATTTTTTAAAACAAAAGTGCAGCAAATCGCAAGTATCGTTAATTCAATTGTAGTTATGACAAACTCTTCAGCAAAAATTTTAATAAACGATTATGAAGTACCATCCGGGAAGATTTCATTTATACCACATGGCACCCACCTTGTATCTCATTCTGACAGATTACTTCTTAAAAAACAATATCAATTAGAGGGTAAAAAAATATTGAGCACGTTTGGTTTGTTAAGCTCAGGAAAAAGTATTGAAACCACGTTGGATGCTATGCCTGCTATCATAAAGCATGATCCGGATGTACTTTTCCTTATTATCGGTAAAACACATCCATCGGTAAAAAAAACTGAAGGCGAAAAATACCGCACTATGCTTCTCCAAAAAGTTGCATCACTTCACCTTGAGAAACATGTCAAATTTATAAATTATTTTCTACCACTACCTGTGTTGCTTGAATATTTACAACTAACGGATATTTATTTATTTACTTCGAAAGATCAAAACCAGGCTGTTAGCGGAACTTTTTCTTATGCCCTTAGCTGTGGTTGCGCTGTTGTTTCTACTGCTATACCTCATGCTATTGAAGTATTAAAAGATAATGCAGGTATTATTGTTGACTTTGAAAACGCTCAGCAACTAAGCGAAACCGTAGTTAATTTATTAAATGACGAAGAATTGCGAGAAACCATAAAATCGAATGGTTTGCATAAAATGGCTTCCACTGCATGGGAAAATACAGCCATCAGTCATGCCACTCTTTTCAAAAAAATTAGCAGCAGTAATCTTTCGTTGAAATACAATATACCTGCGGTTAATCTTGATCATACAAAAAAAATGACCACCCCGTTTGGGATCATTCAGTTTGCAAAGATTAATCAGCCGGATATTGAGTCGGGCTATACATTGGATGATAACGCCAGAGCACTTATTGCGATGTGCCAGCATTTGGAACTAACCGGTGATGAATCTGATTTAAAATATATTACCATCTATTTTAATTTTATAAGATTCTGTTTACAAACTGAGGGCTATTTTTTAAACTATGTAGATGAACAAAAACAATTTACTGCACAAAACAGTTCTACCAATCTTGCAGATTCAAACGGCAGGGCCATCTGGGCATTGGGGTATTTAATTTCCCTGGGCGAATTACTTCCTGAAAAATTAGCATCAGAGGCTGAACAAACTATGCAAACTGCATTATTAAATGTAAACAATATTCATTCTACCAGGGCAATGGCATTTATCATAAAAGGTTTATATTATAGTAATCTAAAAAATTCATCGGTTGAAAAAATTTCACTAATAGAACATTTTGGAGATAAACTTGTTCAAATGTACAGGCATGAGGCAGAATATGATTGGGCCTGGTTTGAAAGTTATCTTACATATGGTAACAGCCTTCTGCCCGAGGCAATGTTGTGTGCATGGTTGGCTACAGAAAAAATAATTTTTAAAGAGATTGCAAAATTGTCTTTCGACTTTCTATTATCAAAAATCTTTAGAGGTAATACTATAAATGTGATTTCCAATAAAGGCTGGTTACACAAAGTGGACTCAACATCGGTACCGGCAATCGGCGGGGAGCAGCCAATCGATGTAGCTTACACCATCCTTGCCCTGCATAAATTTTATGATGTTTTTAAAGACGATAAGTACATCATAAAAATGGAAATTGCCTTTAACTGGTTTTTAGGCAGCAATCATTTAAATCAAATTATTTACAATCCATGTACAGGTGGTTGTTATGATGGTTTGGAAGAAAATTATGTAAACCTTAACCAGGGGGCAGAATCAACAGTGAGTTACTTAATGGCCAGGTTAACCGTAGAACCTTATTTAGCAACTACACAACCTTCAAAATACAAAGATCACCACGTTAATACATCGACTAAATAGTTAAATTAAAACGATGGTGCCGTCTATTCGCAGAACTGCCAGCCTTCAAAAAAGCTGGCAGTTTTTTAAACACTATCTATTCATAACACTCTTTATTATGGGTTTTTAAGTTCATCTTCCGTAACTGGTGTAGAAAAAGCTGCACCAATACTACTAATTAAACTTGAAATAGGCCCTTCCATTTTATTGGTATTATCGTCAAGGGTATTGTCATGCAACAGCTCTCCCATATGTAACCCTGGAGGTAAGTATAACAAAATATTACTTTTTTGGTTGCTGAAAAATAATTTCACATCTTTTATTCCTGCATCTGCAGATAAATTTTCTTTTGTAATCTTTACAGCCTCCATCGCTATCCCATTCATTTTTGCAATTGGATCTTCTTTTGATTGTTCCGCATAAGCAGCAATTGTTTGTATTACTTCTTTTCTGTTATCATCAAAAATACTGGCCACCCAATTGGTTTTACCATCATTTTCTAAAATATCACTGGCTCCTTCATCAGATTGTACAAACCTATACATGGCAGTTAATACCGCTGGTATGGCCGCCTGGCTAAATTTATCTTCATCGGGTGTTTTATCATTTTCTTTAATTTGGTCCGTGGCAGTATCGATTTTTTGCAATGCAGGATACCCAAGGTTTTGCTGTACTTTTTCCAAAAGATTTATTGACATGGTAATGTTCTTTATATTTCATTAAATTTAGGCTTATAAACGGTAGATTGCAGAAGATATGGGAATTATGCAATTTATTTCTATAATTATGCAACAACTCCCTGTTACGATAGAAACCATACTAGCATTTATTTAAAAATAAATTCAAATCAAAAACTAAATAATACGCTTAATTTTGGAAGCCTTAAAAATTATTTGATAAGCAAAAGTTATGATGAAACTCTATATAAAATACAATATCAACGAAGCTTGTAAAAAAATAGTGGAGGAGCAGTTCGAAAAGCTTGCAATTGATTTTGATATGGTAGGGTTTGCTGAATTAAATATTAAAAAAAACTTAACGGGTATAAAGCTAAAGCAACTAAACAATTTATTAAATAATTATGGCATTGAAATTGTAGAATCAAAAAAAAGTATACTAATTCAAAAAATTAAAGCGGCAATAACTGAAATGGTGTATTTGGAAGAAAAGCTACCGACATCGAAAGTTTCCTACTACCTGGCTAAAAAACTTAATCAGAGTTACGGCTATCTTTCCAATTTATTTTCGGAAGTAACCTATACTACCATCGAAAATTATATCATACTCCAAAAAATTGAACGGGTAAAAGAATTGATCACTGCCGGTGAATTAAGCTTTAAGGAAATTTCTTGGGAACTGAATTACAGCAGCCTTTCACACCTTAGTACCCAGTTTAAAAATAAAACCGGCCTTACACTTTCAGCATTTCAGCGTATAATAAATAAGAGACGCAATAATAATGACTAAAATTAAACGTACATCGAATAAATAGTTAAATAACGGTCAAAATAGTATGAACAACGAATCATTAAATATTTTACTTGCAGATGATGATGAAGATGACAGGCTTCTATTTGAAGATGCTTTCAAAGAAGTGAAAGTAAAAACAATTGTAAGCTTAGTAAACGACGGCATTGAACTAATGAAACATTTAAATGCCTCCATCGAAAATTTACCTAATCTTCTTTTTCTTGACCTTAATATGCCTCGTAAATCGGGAATGGAGTGCCTTGACGAAATAAAAAGCGATGAAAGGTTTAAAAATATAGCTATTGCTATTTACTCTACTTCCGCATCTGAAAAGGATATCGAAGAAACGCTGGTACGGGGAGCCAATATTTATATCAAAAAACCGAATGATTTTAGTAAACTGAAAAAAATATTGTCGGAGGTAATTACGATCAACTGGCAATACCATACTTCTGCATTAAACAGGGATAATTTCTTATTAAGTATTTAATATTGTAACGTTGCTTATGAACCTAAAAGCATTAACTGCTTCGTTCAAGTCATTGAAAATTATTTTTATAATTTCATTGCTATTAATAATTATTATTTCCGCCCTGTCTTACAAACATATCAATTCACTTTCTCAATCTGTAGGGTTAGTCGTTCATGCTCACAAAATACAAATTGAATTAGAGCAACTGATCTCCTACCTTAAAGATGCAGAAACCGGCCAGCGTGGATATCTTCTGACCAATGACTCGGTTTTCTTAGAACCATTTTCCAATGCCCGTGCAAAGGTTAATGAATCGTTCTATTCTTTAAAAACTTTATTATCCAATAAAACTGAGCAGCAAAAAAATCTGGACACACTCTATATACTGATAAATAGCAGGTTTAATATCCTAACCAGTACGCTACGGTTTAATCCTCAAAATAACGCTGAGCTGATAAAACGACGCAAAAATATGCTGTTGGGTAAAGATGTGATGAATAACATACGAAGTCACATGACAAAAATGAATGTAATTGAAAATAACTATTTAGTGGAAAGCCAAAAAAAGTACGAAAACCAAAATTATCTTACAACAATTTTTTCATTATTAGTAAGCCTGTTTAGTATAATAGTTTTTGTAGTTTCCTATTTAAAAATAAGTAAAGACCTATTAGCGCTTAAGAAAGCCAACGATAAATTAATTATTGAAGCAGCTTTAACCAAACACGCTGAAGAGATTGGCAATTTTAGTAGCTGGCAATGGAATTTGGAGACGAATACACTTACGTATTCCGACAATCAATACAAGTTATTAGGCTGCCTGCCCAATTCATTTGAACCTACCATTGATAACTATTTAGAATTTGTTCATCCGGATGATAAACATATTATCATTGAAGGTGGTAAAGAAGTGTTACACGAAAAGAGTTACCCAACCGCATTTTACAGGATAATCCGTAAAGACGGGATGCTGCGCTATATTCATTCTGTAAGTCGATTGCTAACAGATAAATATGGAAAAAAGATGCTCATTGGTGTCAATAGCGATGTTACAGAGCAACATCTCAGCAATATAAAATTAAATGAGATTAACCGCGAGTTAAAAGAAAGCAATGATGATTTATCTTCCTTTAACCATGTAGTTAGCCATGATTTACAAGAGCCGTTGAGAAAAATAGAAACATTCATCTCCAGGCTTAAAGAAGATGAAATGCAATACATGTCGGAAATAAGTAAAAAGTATTTTGAAAAAATTGATTCAGCAGCCCATCGCATGCGGAATTTAATAAACGACCTTTTATTATTTTCAAGTACAAATAAGGGAGAAAAAATATTTACAGATACGGATCTAAATACAATATTAAAAACGGTGTTACAGGAATTGTCGCAAACTATTGAAGAAAAAAATGCGGATGTCCGTTCGGCTCATTTACCTACGCTTGCAGTTATACCTTTTCAGATACAACAATTATTTACAAATCTTATCAGCAATTCTTTAAAATATAGCAAGCCAACGATCGCACCAATAATTACTATTGAAGTCAGTTTATCCAGCGATAAAGAAAAACTATTCTACCAGGCCGAAAGTACAAAACAGTATTATAAAATATCATTTAGCGACAATGGCCTTGGGTTTGAGCAACAGTATGCAGAAAACATATTTATGCCATTTAAGCGCTTGCATGATACCAGTGCTTATCCCGGCACTGGTATTGGCCTCTCTATTTGTAAAAAAATTATTGAAAACCACAGTGGCTTTATATATGCAGAAGGTACCCTGGGCGTGGGCGCCAAATTCACTTTTTTCCTTCCCTTCCAATAGGTAATTCTCAAAACAGATCCCGTTGTCTGATTAACATGGGAATTATACAACATTTATTCTAAATTCTGTAACGCATATCTATTGTGATGTACAAACCTTTGTATATCTAATTAAATAAATAAAACTGTATGAAACATTTTAAAAAATCAGTGCTATATGCTTCCTTCTTTTTTGTTGCTGTACTTGCTTTAATGGCTTGTAATGATAGTGAAGATTCAAAGAAAGTGGCAGCAGAGGCAAACGATAAAAAGTTTGACAATACCAATAGAGAACAAGATGCAACGTTTTTAGTGGATGCCGCCGAAATTAATTTAGAAGAAATTAAGTTGGGTCAACTGGCACAACAAAAAGGAACAATGGCTGATGTGAAAGAGCTGGGGAAAATGATGGAACAGGCCCATAGTAAAGCAATGAGTGAAACAGATTCATTAGCCAGGAAATTGCTAATAACAATACCTTCTTCGTCAACAGAAAATGCATTGGATGCTTACAACAAATTAAATACAAAATCGGGGACAGAATTTGATAAAGCTTATTGCGATAAGATGGTAAACGGACATAAGGATGCCATACTACTATTTGAAAAAGTTTTTACAGATTTAAACAATGCAGAAATTAAGCAATGGGCGGCAAATATGCTTGTCGGTTTACGCACCCATTTAGAGCATGCCATTGAATGTCAGAAAAAATGCGAAAACATAAAATAACTATAGCATTAATTCGATCAACATCAAAAATTTAAAACAATGCAAACTTCAACAACAAAGGCAACACAAAAAGCAATGCAAAGGCAGCCTGAGCACGATCAAGAAAAAAATGGTGTGGCTCAAGGACTGAGAGATCTGTTTATTGCTGAATTAAAAGATATTTACTGGGCTGAAAAGATACTTACCAAGGCTATTCCTAAAATGATAAAAAAAACAACCAACGGAGGATTGTTGAAGGCACTTACCGGACACCTGGAAGTTACAAAAACGCACGTTAAACGCTTAGAAGATGTATTTGCAGTAATTGATGAAAAAGCAGTAGCTAAAAAATGCGAAGCAATGGCCGGCCTGGTAAAAGAAGCTGAAGAAATAATGGAATCAACCGAGGAAGGAATGGTTAGAGATGCGGGTATAATTTCAGCAGCGCAAAAAGTAGAGCATTATGAAATAGCCACCTATGGAACATTGTGCACATTTGCTAAAACGTTAGGAGAGCATGATGCTGCAGAGATATTGCTAGAAACTCTAAATGAAGAAAAAGAAGCAGATGAAAAATTGTCTGAAATCGCAGAAATGTCTATCAATGCAAAAGCAATAGGCAACTAATAAGCAGGATAAAAGATATTTTTAACTTTAACAGGCTGCTTTATAGTTATACCGATTATTCAGCAGCCTCTATTCCGAATTATTCTGTAATCAAAAAAAATATAATTTATTTTTTTAACTGGTTATATATAAACATTAAAATGAAAAATAAGAATTTTAGTAACAGAAATCTGTTTTTTGCATTTATGGTTGGTGCAGTGTTAATAATAGTAAGTTCCTGTGCAAAAAAAATCAATTTTCAAACGTCAGCGGTAGTACCTGCTGCCAGGGGCACCGTAAAAGTTAAGAAAGATAATAATCAGAATTATGTAATCATTATAAGCCTGTTTAATCTTGCAGAAGCAAAACGATTGCCCACTAATGAACAAACTTATGTGGTATGGATGGAGAGTAATAATCAACCTGTAAAAAATCTCGGGCAAATAAACAGTTCCACGAAAATGTTTTCAAAAAGTTTAAAAGCTTCCTTTGAGAGCGTGTCACCAGTAAAACCGACCAAGATATTTATTACTGTTGAAGATAACTCCAGTGTTCAATACCCGGGAAACGAATTGGTGCTAACAACGAATCGCTTTTAATATTTATCGTATTCATCAACAGTAGCTTTAAAGTAGTTTATAAAACAGGCCCGGTTTGGCAATTGGAGTTTTAAAAGCCTGGATAGTTTAGCCATAAATAGCTCGAAAATATCTACCCCGGCTGGTACAATAGCCTTTATCGACGTGATTTTTTTATCTGCGCTATTCGTTTTATCCAATTATCAAAAAATAATATCCCTTTAGTTTTTTGTTCATTAGGTATTAACCGTTAATTTGACAATTATTATCGATTGTTAGGTTTATGGCTAAAGATTCATTTGTTATTGGTGTTGATTTTGGTACGGACAGTGTTCGTTCTGTTATAATCGATTCTTCTAATGGAAGGGAGGTTTGTTCCTCTGTCTTTTTTTATCCACGTTGGAAAAAAGGACTTTATTGTAATCCTTCTGCCAATCAATTTCGCCAGCATCCATCCGATTATATTGAAGGCCTTGAATATACAATCGTGGAATGTATTAATAAAGCCGGCAATCAAATTACAACCAATATAAAAGGAATAGGCATTGATACAACCGGTTCAACGCCGGTGGCCGTTAATGAAGAAGGTACTCCCCTCTCATTAATTCCTGAATTTGCTGAAAATCCCAATGCTATGTTTGTTCTGTGGAAAGATCATACCAGCATATTGGAAGCAGCAGAAATTAACCTGCATGCAGCTACCGTTTCTCCCAATTATCTGCAATTTGTTGGAGGTATTTATAGCAGTGAATGGTTTTGGGCTAAACTTCTACATATATTAAGAGAAGATGAGATGGTAAGAAAAGCTACTTACTCCTGGGTAGAGCATTGCGATTGGATTCCTTTTTTATTAACGGGTGGAAAGCAAGTTTCCCAATTGAAGCGTGGAGTATGTGCGGCCGGTCATAAAGGTCTTTGGGCATCCTCCTTCAATGGGTTTCCAGCCAATGAATTCTTTAAATCGCTGGATCCTTTATTAGATGGATTTAAAGATAAATTGCATTCAAATATATTTTCTTCGGATACACCTGCGGGTAACCTATGTACCGAATGGGCCAGGCGCTTAGGTTTATCGGAACAGGTAGTAGTGGCCGTTGGCGCATTTGATGCGCATATGGGTGCAGTGGGCGGACAAATTGAACCCTATTATTTGAGTAAGGTTATGGGTACTTCCACCTGCGATATACTGGTTGCTCCAATAGCCGATATGAAAGGTAAACTGGTTAATGGTATTTGCGGACAGGTGAATGGTTCGGTAATACCTGGAATGTGCGGATTAGAAGCAGGGCAATCGGCTTTTGGAGATGCTTATGCCTGGTTTAAGAATTTAATTAGCTGGCCCTTGCAGTTGGGTAGTAATACCAATCTCATTGATTCGAATACGGCACAAAAACTGGAGCTGCATATAACGGCTTCGATTATCCCAGCATTGAGCCTTGCTGCTTCTAGATTGCCCTTTAATGAACAAAGTGAATTATGTATCGATTGGATGAATGGTCGCAGAACACCCGATGCCAATCAAGCATTGAAAGGAGCATTTACAGGGCTGAATTTAGGAACCGATGCTCCAAGAATGTTTAGGGCAGTTGTTGAGGCAACCTGCTTTGGCGCAAAGGCAATAGTAGATAGATTTATAAATGAAGGAATTCCTGTAAAAGGTATTATTGGATTAGGTGGTGTTGCAAAAAAATCTCCTTATATAATGCAGATGATGGCCGATGTACTTAATATGCCTATAAAAATTCATAATAGTGAACAAACTTGTGCCGCGGGTGCAGCCATGTTTGCCGCTACGGCTGCAGGAATTTATGAAAAAGTGGAAGACGCGATGAAAGCAATGGGCAGCGGATTTGAAAAGGAGTATTTTCCGGAAGAAGGAAAAGTTGCTCTTTATAAAAATCGCTATGAACAATATAAAAAGCTAGGGCAGTTTATTGAACAGCAAATGAAATAGCCAATATAGAATAGAAATTTATCTGTTTCAACGATTAAGTCAGCGTTTCTTTTAACTATAATTGGAACGCGGATATAACTGATTGAACCGATAAAACTGATTTGATACGTAATTATCCGTTGTATCTGTTCTATCAGTGTTCCTATCAATTAATATGGGAACACGGATATAACTGATTGAACCGATAAAACTGATTTGATCCGTAATTATCCGTTGCATACATTCAATCAGCGTTCTTATCAACTAAAATGGGAACGCGGATATAACTGATTGAACCGATAAAACTGATTTGATCCGTAA
>JANNEK010000155.1:0-3798 GCA_031378605.1 Chitinophagaceae bacterium
ATGCCGGCAACAGGGTAATCGATGCTACTTCCGTTCCCGACAAATCTATCGGATCAGTTCGGAAAAAAGATTTTTCTGTTTCATTCCATTCGGCATCCTGGGTCCAATCTGTGTTGTCTGCTGTTCCACTGCTATTTCCCAGCGAATCAGTGAATGTTATTTGAGAAAGATCTATGGTAAATGGAGTTGTTTTATCGCAGCCGGCAACCAGGCAAAAAAAGATCAATAGAAAAAAAGAAGAAATTATTTTCATCGTGTTTAAAGATAAAGAAAATCACTTTTCAATAGCTTTTTGAAAACTTTTAGTAGGCCTTTTTGTTAAAGATGGTAATTTTATAGTGAATTTTTTAAGTAAACGAAATTATTATGGGAGTATTAAGACAAATTGCCGAATACCTTTATATAAAAAAGAAAGATCCTAATGCCCCCCGCACGCAATGGATGAAATATATGCATGGCATTAATCGGCTTTCTATATTTTTATTCCTGATTGCACTGATCATTCTATTCTTTAAACTGGTTTTTAAGAAATAGCTTCTTGCATAAATAAATGTATATGCCTTGCTGCATTGGCAGATGCATGGCCACCCTGGCTAAGCAATTGTTTCAATGCTGCATAATCTTCTTTCAATTGTTGTTTTTTTGCTGGATTTGTTAATAGCAATGATAATTCTTTTAGGAGATTCTCTGCATTCATTTCCTGTTGTATCAATTCTTTTACAACTTCCTTATTCATAATAAGATTAACCAGTGAAATATATTTAATGCTGATAATACGTTTCGCAATCTGGTAAGAAATAAAATTGCCTTTATAACATACCACTTCCGGTACACCAAATAAAGCAGTTTCAAGCGTAGCGGTTCCACTGGTAACCAATGCCGCGCTGGCCCGGTTAAGTAATGAATAAGTTTGATTACTAACCGATGTAACATTTGAATAGGGTTGCAGCATAGCTTCGTAGAATGCGTCTTCTACACCCGGTGCCTTGGCAACAACAAATTGATACGATGGAAACTCTTTGCTAACGGCAAGCATTATTGGAAGTTTCTTGAGTATTTCTTGTTTTCTGCTACCAGGTAATAAAGCAACCAGTCCGGAGCCAGTAGCCTGTAGCCCCGAGTCTTTAACTCCCGACTCTGCATTAACTCCGGACTCCCGACTTTTAACTCCCGACTCTGCATTAACTCCGGACTCCCTACTTTTGACTCCCGACTCTGCATTAACTCCGGACTCCTTACTTTTAACTCCCGACTCTGTATTAACTCCGGACTCCCTACTTTTAACTCCCGACTCTGCATTAACTCCCAACTCCCGACTTTTAACTTCCAACCCCCAACTCCCGGCTACGAACTCATTAACTACTTCTACCAGCGGATGCCCCACATATTCAACTTCCCAGTTCCATTTGTTTTGGTAGTATTCTTTTTCAAAAGGAAGAATCACCAGCATCAGGTCGATACATCTTTTCATTTTCTTCACCCTGTTTTCTTTCCAGGCCCAAACCTGTGGTGAGATATAATAAATAATTTTAAATCCGTTCGCTTTGCCCCATTCTGCAATGCGAAGATTAAAACCAGGGTAATCAATTAATAGAATGGTATCGGGTTTGTATTGCAAAATATCTTCTTTGCAGAAGGCCAGATTGCGAAAGATCGTCCGGAGATTCATTAGTACTTCTGCAAAACCCATAAAAGCAAGTTCGCGGTAATGCTTTACAATATCGGCTCCTGAGGCCTGCATTAAATCGCCTCCCCAACAACGAAAGGAAGCATGGGCATTAAGTTTTTTTATTTCTTTAATAAGATTACTTCCATGTAAATCGCCCGAAGCTTCACCGGCAATAATATAGTAACGGTTTCCTTTTGTTCCACTAAAGTTTTTTATTGGAAGATTTCCGGGATCTTTTAGATTATTCATTCTGTATGCAAAGTAAAGAATAAGTTTTTTGATAGAAGAAAGCTTGTGCTTGTTAGAAGATGACACGGACGAATGATCAAAAAAATATTATGCGACAAACTTTGCAAGTAATGCACCAATAGCATATATAAGCGTAACGGCAAATATTCCTTTGGAGGTTTTATCACGTTGTGTATTGACATAATAAGTAAACAAACCAATATTTAACATCAGGCAGGGAATTGTAATAGCAGTGATCTGATTTTTTTCTCTTGCCATTAAACTAAGTACTTCTGAAACAGAAAACTCAGAAAAACGAATGAAATAATAAACTACGATGCTGACCAATGGAGCCAGAAAGCCTAACAGCATACCAAATTGGAGATTGTCTTTTTTAAACATTAGTAGTTCCAGATTTTTTCGAGTTTGGTTTTAAGAACGTAATTGGTGAGGTCAAATTGCACCGGCACCACACTTACATAATTGTTTTTTAGAGCCCATACGTCTGTATCCTTTCCTTTATCAAAATTTACAAATTTACCGGTTAGCCAATAATAATTACGCCCCGTTGGATCTTTCCGTTCTACAAAATCTTCTTCATATTTGGCATAGGCCTGCCGGCAAATTTTTATTCCCTTTATCAAACTTTCAGGAACCGCCGGAATATTTACATTTAGCACACAGTGTTTATCAGGTTTAGTAGCAAGTATTTTTTCAACCAGTATGCGGGCATAGATACGTGCTGCTGAAAAATCTGCTTCAATACTATAATCCAATAAGGAAAAACCAATGGATGGAATACTTTCAATAGCAGCTTCTACCGCTGCCGACATGGTACCCGAATAAATAACATTAATAGAATGATTGGCGCCATGGTTAATACCACTTAAGCAAAGATCGGGTTTGCGATGTAATACTTTATCTACCGCCAGCTTTACACAATCTACCGGGGTGCCCGTGCATTGGTAGGCTTCTATTCCTGGGTATGAGTGATCGGGTATTAAACGTAAAGGCTGACCAATCGTAATTGCATGCCCCATGCCCGACTGCGGTTTATCGGGAGCCACCACGATTATCTTTCCCATATCTTTTACCGCCTCTACCAGATTTCGTATACCGGGTGCTGTAATACCATCATCATTGGTAATTAAAATAACCGGTTTGTCTTTTCTCTTTTTTGCATTTGCCATATCGAACGCAAAAGTCATGAAAATCTTTCAGAATGCCACAATTGAACCCAAAAACCTTCCGCTGGTAGTGTTGGTTAACTATTTATTAATTAGGAACTATACAGTAACGTTACAACCGCTGTAAACAAAATCACCGATAAATAATAAGCAAGCGTAGTTCGATTCACTATTGGTACTCCGTATTTTTTCGCTTCATAATATTTTCTTTATATCGGGTACCGTGTAAATCGTTATTTTTTCAGCCGGCGAATTTTGTACGGCATATAAAAGTGTATGGATCATTTGCTTCAATGTTACCAATCCTTGTTGTGTTGCAAGTTCTTTGGTTGCTGGCAAAAAGGATAATAACTTATAGACGGGTAATAATAACACCGGCCACCAATGCCCGGGCCCAAGTACATACCATGGCCTGATAAACGAACTGGGTATACCCGATTGTTTAAGTAAGTTTTCTCCTTCTAACCGCACCATTTGGTATTCTTTCATAATGCGGCTCGGGTATTGTGCCACACTTATATAAATAAAATGTGAAACGCCGGCAAACAAGGCAGCTTTGCATGCATATTCAATCGATCGAAGGTCGATGCTTATAAATTTCTCATTTTTAGAGGGCGAAGGATGGGGTTAAAGAAGGTCGGCCCTTTGCTGGGAACCGCCTCGGTGGTTTCTGCAAAAATTCAGCTCCTCGCATTTTTCCGGGAAAAAAACTCC
>JANNEK010000161.1:0-2081 GCA_031378605.1 Chitinophagaceae bacterium
GGAGTTTTGTATACTGTTATTATTTACTTGCCCTGTAAATCAACCATGCATTGACAAGTAAATACAATGTAACAATCGATAAAAAAGCAATTCTATCAATTTTGAGTGAACGCTTCTTCTTCTCTTCATCTTCCGACTCAAAAAGCCTTAGAGAAATCACAATTACCAATACAACCAACAAAATAAAGGTGAAGGTTAAATTATGTACATTATCCATTAAGGTATTGGTACTGGAGGCCGGTACAATTGATTCTACAATATATTTATTACCGATGGCTGCAAACAATCCGCCAACGCACAATCCAAAACGCGAATCCTGATTTTCAGAAGAAACGAAAAATACAAGACAGGAGATAAAAAAGGCAACATAAGCACCTGTTAACATTTTCGCCAACATTACCCATGAATTATTTCTGGTGATGGCAATTTCAACTACTACACGAGGATAGGAGCTTTGACCCGACAATTCGGGATTACCATAAGTAGTATGATAGGTATGTATTTCATCTTTAATAGAAAATTTATCGAGTTGCCACTCATTAGAATTTAATATACTATCCATCTTCGAATTAACAGTATCGGCTATATATACCATTTGGGTGGTGTCGTATTCTGAATCTTCCATTTCAATATATAGTAATTGTTTATCAAATGGAAAACAAGAAACATCCCATTTATGCATAATCTCAGCTTTGCACTTTTGAGCAACCCATTCACCGGTATTTTTTTTCTCAGCACTGAAATGCGTAAACTCGGCTGATTTACTATTGGGAATTTCAATTACATTCTCAAAATGATTACGGTCATTTTTATGATTTACCCACATCCAGAAATCAGCCATAAAGCTTTCATCATCAATTTTAAAATCATACACTGAATTTATATAGATTCCAACTCGGGCAGTGTCTTTTACCTGGGCTGTACCGGAGTTAATAAATAATAAAAGGGAACCAATTAACAATAAAGGGCCACAACTTCTCATAGTTGGATATTGATTTTGCCCTATCTATACGCATAATTAAATAAGAAAGTATCTCGTACTTATATACCATTAGAGGAAACTCAATAATAACTAATAGTCATTTATTGCCTTTCGCTTTAAACCATATATGATTAATTAAAAAAATATTTCAGTTGGGTATACTATTACTTCTACAGTAGATTAAATTGGTATATTATTTCAGTATAGATTATTTGTTTTTTAAAATATTTTATAATGTAAAAATATTGATCCTTCAAGGCAAGCTGGCCCTTACTATGGGCATCGCACTGTAACCGCTTCTTGTGCTTATGGCATTACGACTATGCAGTGCACGAACCAGTTGAGCCGATCAAGTCAGGGTAATGATAGCAAAATTAATATCATCATGCCCCTTAAGAAAAAATCTATCCTAGCGCTATGGTTATAATAAATTGGCGCATATCCATCCAGGCAAAAAAGCATAAGTGTACTTCATAAAACAACTTCGCACAGAATCTCTGTGGAAATCTGCTTTTAGCTTCTAAGCATTCGAGGAAAATTGGCCACGAAGATTCATGATGAAAAACTGCGGCTGTTTCTTAAAGAGTTCTGTATCAATCTTCATTAAAAATAATGGCAGCATAGTAGGTTTAATGTAACACTAGTGTCAATTCAAATTATTAATCAGCCTGAGTACGGCTGAAATATTTTTTAATTATCGAATATGTTATATTTGAATATAATTGTGTTGTATGCGTATACTAATTTTTATTATCCTTGTTTTATCAGCCCAATATACTTTTTCGCAAGCTGTTAATGAATTACTGGAACAGGAATGGCGTATTTTGCCTGGCCTTTCTAATAAAAATGCTTGGATTGAATCTGCAACAAGAGCAACGGGAATGACACAGTCGAGTGCGTCTTCTCCGGGCAATAAAATTATTCTCTCCCCCAATGAACAAGTGTTGATGGTTGCTTACGACAAGAAAACCTACGGTGTTATGTTGATGAACAGCAGCTTAAAAATAAAATGGAAAAGAGAGATAAAAGGATTTCCCGTTTGTATTGCAAAATTTAAAGGTAAAATTTTGGTGTTACATATACCACTTTTCGAACCGGG
>JANNEK010000196.1:0-20140 GCA_031378605.1 Chitinophagaceae bacterium
CGAGTTTACCTTCCTTTTCGCTGGTCCATACCGTAGCATTTTTAATAATCATTAGTTCCTGCCTTGGCATTTCTTCCCATCCATAAGCATTCATTGGATAGGTGAGCTTACCAGGTTTCGTAACTTCTTTCTTTTTTAAGGTATCTGCTTTTGCAACGGCAGGCTTATCAAATTTAGCGGTCCATAATAATTTATTGCCGGCACTATCTTCTCCAATACCCTGCCAGCTATCTCCATTACTTACTCCACTGAGTCGAATAGTATTTTTTGATTTTTTTGTTTCTGTAAAACTCAGTTTTACCAGTTTACCATCATAAGTAAATTTTCCTGTTACGGTATCTTTTCCAATGATATTTGCACTGCTGTTAGTTTTTACATCAACCATATAATTCATGGATCCTTTTGCTGAATTTATCAGTAATGTATAACTGCCAGCCACAGTTGACCAGGATTCCTCTTTTACTCCATACATTTCCCCCTGCACCCAATTTTGAAGAATCGTTGTTTTTTCGTTGAACAAAGGGCCGGAAGTTATTATAAAATTTGCCAGTTTACCGGCATCAAGACTTCCCACCTTATCATATATTCCTAATAAACCAGCGGGCGTTTTTGTTAATGCTTCCATGGCTTTAGCTTCGCTTAAACCGTTATCCATAGCTTTATGAAGGTTAGCCGTAAACTGTTTTACATCTTTTAAATCGGCAGTAGTAATACAAAAATTAATACCAGCTTTTTCAAAAGCGCCCGCGTTTCCAGGAGCCAGTTCCCAATGTTTCATATCTTGAAGAGATACAAAGCGTGCATCATTTGGATCTTCCACATCCATTGCTACCGGAAAATTCAATGAGAGAATATAACTGGCTTTAGTAGCTGCTATTTCATTCAATCGTTGGTATTCGTTTCCACCACCTTTAATAATATACTGAATTCCAAATTCATCTCCAATCCGATCGGCTCGTATATCACCCCATTTATCATTGGCATCAAAAATCTGGGGAAGGGCTTGTTGTTCGTTCCAGTATTTCAGTGTAAGGTTTACTCCTTCTGCCGATGGGTTATTTTTGTACCAAAGCCCATCGATATATGTCTGTCGCAAAAGAGCAACCGATCCTATCATTGAACTGGGATACGATTGAGTAGAGCTTCCTTTATTAAAAGAATAATGTGCCGAGGCTTTTTCTTTTACTATCACCATGTTCTCTTTTTCATTGGCCAGCGTAACAACGGCACCTGTACCCCGGGCAATCCCATCTTTCTGATGTGTAAGAACTGTACCAAAGCCAATATCACGTAAAATTTTAGCTTTGGATTCATCAGTACTAAATAACCTTGCAGCATCTGCATCGGTACGCAATGCCTGGTTCCATCCAAATGCTCCTTTTTGATTGGAATTTATCTGGGAAGGACCAAAAAATCCACCGCCCCCTTGTCGTTGAGGAATTGCAATTCCATAATCACTGTAGATGTCAATAAAAGAAGGATAAAGATATTTACCCATGCAATCGATCACCACAGCATCTTTTGGCAGGGCAAGATTAGTACCCGCTGCTACAATTTTTCCTTCCCGGATAATTAAAACAGCATTGGTTAAAGTAGTTTGTCCGTCTTTTACAATGGTAGCATTTGTAAATGCATATACACCTTCCCGTTTATCAGCCACTCCGTTTACAGGGAATGTGGTTTGCGCCTCTAGTAAAACGGATGCAAAGAATAGCCATGCCGAACAGGCAAAGAACAAAATTTTTCTCATTGATTGTTAGCTTTAATTGGAAAGTTAGGAAACGATAGGAAGAAAATGGTTCTTACACTAAAAAATATTGGATAAGAGGCAGCCATGTAAAATGATCGGCCAATTGGCTTAAAAAGCTAACTTTGATAATATATAAATTGTCTATGCCCACCCAGCAAAAAGATTATTTAATGGTACCTGATTTCAGGCATTCGCCTCCTGTTGACCAGGTAGGTATTGAGGAACGGGCTTCGCGGTTCACCAAACGAAGCATTAAAAAGGAATCAAAAGTATCGGGGTTAAAACTCGTGCTCAATATGATCGACCTTACTACTCTTGAAGGAAAAGATACTGCTGGAAAAGTAAAACAGCTTTGCTATAAAGCGATGCACCCGCACGATTCACTGGCAGATATTCCAACTGTTGCAGCTATTTGTGTATATCCTTCAATGGTCAGAACTGCAAAAAAAGCATTGGCAGGTTCTTCTGTAAAAGTTGCCGCCGTAGCTACTGCATTTCCAAGTGGTCAGGCACCAAAAGAAATTAAAATAAGGGATACCAAATATGCAGTGAATGAAGGAGCCGATGAGGTGGATATGGTAATCAGCCGGGGAAAATTTTTAGAGGGCGAGTACAATTTTGTATTTGATGAAATAGCTGCTGTGAAAGAAGTATGTGGGCGCGCACGGTTAAAAGTTATTTTAGAAACAGGTGAATTGGTTACCTATGATAAAGTACGCAGAGCCAGTGATATTGCTATGTATGCAGGCGCCGACTTTATAAAAACATCTACCGGCAAAATACAACCAGCAGCTACTATGCCGGTAACATTGGTTATGCTGGAAGCTATTCGTGATTATTATTATGAAACAGGTAAAATGATTGGAATGAAACCTGCCGGAGGAATATCAACGTCGAAGGCAGCCCTTCATTATTTAGTGATGCTGAACGAAGTGTTAGGGGAAGCATGGCTCAATAACAATTGGTTTCGTTTCGGCGCAAGCAGTTTGGCCAATGATGTATTAATGCAATTAGTAAAAGAAGAAACAGGTATGTACCAAAGCGCCGATTATTTTTCGATTGATTGATTTAAAATAGTCCGAAAGAAAAAGACTCAAGAAGCCTCAAAATTTATCTCTGTAGTTAATCTTCTTTAGGTCTTTCGGCCCTGCAGACTTATATAAACATCCATTTATGTCAGCAACAACAAAAAAGAAAGAAGCGCTGTTAAAATCAACGAATGGCTTACCAAAACTAACGTTTAACAGTGGCTGGGAATATGCACCTGCCCCCGAAAGCAAGAGTCATATAAAACTGAAGGAACAATACGATTTGTTTATTGATGGAAAATTTATAAAACCCTATTCTGGTAACTATTATGATACAATAAATCCTGCAACAGAAGAAAAAATTGCCGCAATAGGCGAAGCAACGAAAGAAGATGTAGATAAAGCGGTAAAGTCTGCACGAAATGCGTATGAAAAAGTCTGGAAGAAAATGCCTGCCAACGAGAGGGCGAAATATATTTTCAGAATTAGCCGCATAATACAGGAGCGGTCGCGGGAACTGGCGGTTATTGAATCAATGAATGGGGGAAAGCCAATTCGCGAATCAAGAGATATAGATGTACCCCTGGCGGCAAATCATTTTTTTTACTATGCAGGATGGGCCGATAAATTAAATTATGCATTCCCTAACAGGGTTCCTCAACCGCTGGGTGTTGCGGCACAAATTATTCCATGGAATTTTCCGTTGTTAATGGCCGCCTGGAAAATTGCACCTGCCCTGGCAACCGGAAACACCGTTATTTTAAAGCCTGCAGAAACAACTCCGCTTACAGCGTTGAAGTTGGCAGAGATTATTCAGGAAAGCGGTTTACCGGAAGGGGTAGTAAACATACTTACAGGTTTTGGAAATACTGGTGCTCACCTGGTAAATCATCCGGGCATTGATAAAATTGCCTTTACCGGAAGTACGGAGGTTGGAAAAATTATTCAGAAAGCGGTTGCAGGAACTTCCAAAAAAATAACGCTTGAATTAGGCGGTAAAGGCGCGAATATTATTTTTGAAGATGCTCCACTCGATCAGGCTGTTGAGGGAATCATCAACGCTATTTTTTTTAACCAGGGCCATGTTTGTTGTGCAGGATCGCGGTTATTTGTTCAGGAATCAGTTTATAAAATTGTTTTACGAAAACTTAAAGACAGAATTCAAACACTAATTGTAGGAGATCCGTTGGATAAGAACACTGACATAGGCGCTATCAATTCGAAAGTACAGTTAGAAAATATTAAGAAATACATTGCTATTGGCAATAAGGAAGGAGCCGAAATATATCAAAGCGATTGTAAGATTCCCAGGAAAGGATTTTTTTGTGCACCCACTCTTTTTACGAATGTATCACAGAGTCATCGTATAGCACAGGAAGAAATTTTTGGGCCTGTACTCACCATCCAAACATTTCGTACTGATGAAGAAGTAATTGAAAAAGCCAATAACACACCCTATGGGTTAAGCGCTGGAGTATGGACGGATAAAGGATCTAAAATATTTAATCTGACAACAAAACTGAGGGCAGGTGTGGTATGGGCAAATACTTTTAATAAGTTCGATCCAACCTCACCCTTTGGCGGATACAAAGAAAGTGGTTTTGGAAGAGAAGGAGGATTACATGGGTTAGGAGCATATCTGAATTATTAAGCACTAAAAGACTAAATTGCTATAGAAAAAATCGTCAAAAAAATTTGTAGTAAATTCTTAAAAAAAATAAACGATTATATTGATGGACAAGTTAACTATAAATAATAAATCGGGAAGGAGTAACGGAATAAAAGAAATCAAAAACACTCCGAAAAGAATTGCGATTTTAAAAACTTATAAGTTATATATCGGTGGTCAGTTTCCAAGAACAGAATCGGGGCGGTATTATATTGCGCTAAATAAAAAAGGAAATCAGTTGGCTAATATATGCTTAAGCTCACGAAAAGATTTTAGAGAAGCAGTAGTAGCAGCAAGAGCAGCATTCAAAGGATGGAGTGGCAGGGCTGCTTTTAACCGTGCGCAAATTTTGTATCGCATCGCTGAAATGTTAGAAGGAAGGAAGTCGCAATTTATTGAGGAACTAATGCAACAAGATTCAACAAGGGCCCTGGCAATAAAAGAAGTTAACGCTGCCATTGAAAGATTGGTTTATTATGCGGGATGGTGTGATAAGTACCAGCAACTATTTAGCGCTGTAAATCCTGTGGCTTCATCACATTTTAATTTTTCTGTGCCCGAACCAATGGGTGTTGTGGCAACGATTGCCCCACAAAATGATTCTTTATTAGGATTGGTTTCTGTTATTGCCCCAATTATTGCAGGTGGCAATTCTTGTATCGTTCTTGCATCAGAAAAAAAACCACTTTGTTCTATAACGTTTGCCGAAGTAATTAATTCGGCAGATATACCGGGAGGCGTCGTAAATATTCTTACCGGAAAACCCATCGAATTGGCTTCACAATTTGCCAGTCATATGGACGTAAATGCAGTGATCAGTACTTTAAACGATAAAACAATCAATAAAGAGTTACAGGAGAAAGCGGCCTCCAATGTAAAAAGGATAATGATTTATGATGCCGATAACTGGAGTACTTCTGCAGGCGAGTCTCCTTATTTTATTATGGCTACGCAGGAAATTAAAACAACCTGGCACCCTATTGAAAATATTGGAGGTGGCGGAAGTAAATATTAATTAATTTGAATGGTTGGTGAAGACAGTTAGTTTGAATGGTTGGTGAAGACACCAACCATGTAATAAAAAATTAATAAATTGCAGGTTCAAATTCAACGTTGCATGAAGAATATTTTAATGATAGTGTTTTTATTTGTTTCCCTGATTACTATTGGGCAGGATAAGCAAGGTGTAATTGTACATAAGGATCCGCGTATCGATCAACTTGTAAAAAAACAAATTGAGGTAAATGAGTTTAATACCCGCGATGCCCGCCGATATGTACAAGGCTTTCGAATACTTGTAATAAGTACC
Organism: Chitinophagaceae bacterium; assembly: GCA_031378605.1. Classification (GTDB taxonomy): domain Bacteria; phylum Bacteroidota; class Bacteroidia; order Chitinophagales; family Chitinophagaceae; genus Endoryza. Next base: position 5,757 of record JANNEK010000196.1, read on the forward strand.
AACGATCGTAGCAAAGCAGATGATGCCAAACTAAAAGTTTATCAAAATTTTCCGGAACTAAAAGCCTATTTGCTTTATCAATCGCCCTACTTCAAATTAAAGGTTGGTAATTTTAAGGACCAGCGGGAAGCAGATACTTATCTCAAAAAAATGCAGCTCTATTTTCCAGCGAGTGTTTATATTATTCGTGATATGATTGAAGTAAATCCAGATAAGTCGGGAGACCAGGATAGGTGAATAGAGAATAGAGAATAGAGAATAGAGAATAGAGAATAGAGAATAGAGAATAGAGAATAGAGAATAGAGAATAGAGAATAGAGAAAAAATTTATTTAATAATTTTAGATACATTGATAAATTATAAATGTTTGAATTTCGAGGATCTTTTCATTATTCACACATTTATTGACTATTCGCTATTGACCATTCACTATTTTTGACCAATGAACGTTTTAATTCAACGAATTCAACAACTCGCTAAACAATATCATCCTGAGTTTATTGCTGTGCGTCATCATTTACATGCACACCCTGAATTAAGTTACAAAGAATTTGAAACTTCCAAATATATTCAGCGGCAATTGGAGCAATTAGCTATTCCTTACGAAGTAAAAGCAGGAACAGGCGTAATTGGTTTATTGAAAGGAAAAAATCCATCAAAAAGAATAGTGGCGCTAAGGGCCGATATGGATGCATTGCCTATTACCGAATTAAATGACGTTTCTTATAAATCTGTCAACAATGGCATTATGCATGCATGCGGGCATGATGTACATACTACCTGTTTATTGGGTGCTGCAAAAATATTGAACGAGTTAAAGAATGACTGGGAAGGAACTATTAAATTAATTTTTCAGCCCGGTGAAGAAAAAAATCCCGGAGGTGCTAGTTTGCTCATTAAAGAAGGGGTTTTGGAAAATCCGGCACCACAGGCAATTTTCGGTCTTCATGTAAATCCACAATTGGAAACCGGTAAGCTTAGCTTTCGAAGCGGACAGGTAATGGCAAGTGCTGATGAAATTTATATTACAATTAAAGGAAAAGGAGGACATGCCGCTGCACCCCATTTAACGGTAGATACTATATTAATTGCTTCGCAACTGATTGTATCATTACAACAGGTAATAAGCAGAAACAACAATCCGCTTTCACCATCGGTTCTTTCAATAACTTCATTCCAGGGTGGACATACCACCAATGTTATTCCAACCGAGGTAAAATTAATGGGTACTTTTAGAGCATTGGATGAAACGTGGAGATATAAAGCGCATGAACTTATACGTAAGCAGTCTGCTGCAATCGTAACGGGTATGGGTGCTGAGCTGGATCTGCATATTGATATCGGTTATCCATCTGTATTCAACCATGAAATACTCTGTGAAAAAGCCCGTTCGCTGGCAACAGATTTTATGGGTAGCGGAAATGTTGAAGAAACTGAAATGAGGATGGGTGCGGAAGATTTTGGTTTTTATACCCAGGTTATACCAGGATGTTTTTTCAGGCTGGGAACGGGAAATCGTAAAAAGGGAATTACTGCCGGTGTACATACACCTACCTTTAATATAGATGAAAATGCGATTGAAACAGGAATGGGTATCATGGCGTATATAGGAGCTGGCTCGGAGCCCGGCTTATAATCGTATAGTAGCAACAATACATTCAAGCTAAGCACCGGAATTCTATAAAAAGATTATCGACTCAATTTATAAGAAGTTATCTGATGCTATCTTAAGTGACTTCAATTACAAATATATTGACATGAAAAGAAAATTATTTTTAATTGCCGCTTTATTCGTTCTCTTTAATCAATCCTATGCCCAACTCAACTATGAGAAACAGGAATATTTTATTACGATGCGCGACGGCGTTAAATTGTTTACTGTAGTGTTTGTTCCAAAAAATACTACTGAGCAGGTTCCCTTTTTACTCCTGCGAACACCTTATGGAGTAAGCAATCAATCATCGCCCGATAAAGACTCCTATGTGACCGATATGGCAAAAGAAGGGTATATTTTTGTTTACCAGGATATACGGGGCCGTTATAAAAGCGAAGGTGTTTTTGAAATGCAACGATTTTCGCGAAACAAAACATACTTAAGCGCTATTGATGAAAGTTCTGATACCTACGATACTATTGATTGGCTACTTAAAAATATTTCCGGCAATAACGGTAAGGCAGGAATGTATGGTATTAGTTATGATGGCTGGACAGCAGTTATGGGTGCCATGGATCCGCATCCCTCATTAATAGCAGTTTCGGAACAGGCTTCCCCGGCTGATATGTGGTTAGGTGATGACTTCCATCACAATGGCGCTTTTCGATTAAGCTATGGAATGGAATATGCATTTATGGAAGAAGCAGCAAAAACAGATTCTCTTTTTCCTTTTGGTATGTTTGATTTGTATGAATGGTACCTTAAACTCGGGCCACTTTCTAATATTAATAAAAAATATTTTCACAATACCATTCCTACCTGGAATAACTATGTACAACATCCGAATTACGATGAATTTTGGAAGAAACAAGGATCCGCTTCACGATTAGATTCACCCCGAGTTTTTATTATGAATGTTGCCGGCTGGTGGGATCAGGAAGATTTTTATGGTCCGCTTACTACCTACCAATTGCTGGAGAAAAAAGACCGTAATCATAAAAATTATTTTGTAGCCGGGCCCTGGAATCATGGGGGATGGGCAAATGGAAAAGGGGACCGCCTGGGTAATATAAAATTTGATAGCTCGACAGCAGAAACATTTCGTAAAAATATTCAGGCACCCTGGTTCGCTTATCATTTAAAAGGAAAAGGTGATGGAAAATTTCCGGAGGCCATTACTTTTCAAACAGGATCTAATAAATGGAAAAACTATAGTAACTGGCCTCCCGTGGAAGCCACCACGAAAAATTTATATTTTCATTCAAAAGGAAAGTTATCCTTTAAAAAACCAGATGCTGCCGATGCATCGGATAGTTATATTTCCGATCCGGCCAAACCGGTTCCTTACCGAAACCGCCCAATCGAACAAACCTATGGACCGGGGTCAAGATGGTTTACCTGGTTAACCGAAGATCAGCGCTTTGTTCAAAACCGGCCCGATGTATTGAGTTGGGAAACAGATATACTTTCAGAAGATATTGTTGTTGCAGGTACTATTCTTGCAAAGTTATATGCGTCAACAACAGGTAGTGATGCCGACTGGGTTGTAAAACTAATAGATGTATACCCACCGGAGGTTCCAAAAGATATCCGCATGGGTGGTTACCAATTAATGGTAGCGAATGATGTGTTTCGAGGAAGATTCAGGAATAGTTTTGAAAAGCCTGAACCAATTACACCCAATAAAGTTGAAACCTACACGATCGATTTACATAGCATCAATCATGTCTTTAAAAAAGGACATAAAATAATGGTTCAAATTCAAAGCACCTGGTTCCCGATAATAGATCGTAACCCGCAAAAATATGTTCCGAATATATTTGAAGCAACTGAATCCGATTTCATCAAAGCAACACACCGGATTTACAGAACGATTTCCTTTCCTTCACACATTGAACTGTCAATAATGGACGGTCAATAACGGAGTATTAGCAGTCCGAATTAAATGGACTTTATTCTATGTTGCAAGGTTTGACTATTCATTACACAAAAAAAAGCCATCCTGCAAATGCAAGACGGCCTTTCCTTGTAGTGATCTATATAACTAAGTTTATTTAACCTCCAGCGAAAACATACTTTCTTCCTCTAGAAAACCTTCCAGTTCGTCGCCAACTACACATTCACCTACCCCTGCAGGTGTTCCTGTAAATATCAAGTCTCCAATATTTACAGAAAAATAATTTGAAATATATGCTACAACTTTATCGAAACCATTAATCATTAATCCTGAATTTCCTTTTTGAACAAGTTCTTTATTCTTATAAAGGCAAAAGTTGATATCTTTTTTATTTTTCACATTTGGAAAAAGAATCCATTTTCCAACAACAGCCGAATTATCCCAGGCTTTTGCTTTTTCCCAGGGTAGCCCTTTTGATTTTAATTCATCTTGTATGTCGCGTGCGGTAAAGTCGATGCCTACCGATACGGCATCATAATATTTACTTGCGAAACGGTCTTGAATATACTTACCATTCTTAGAAATGCGCAGTACCAATTCAGTTTCGTAATGAAGTTCATTGGTGAACTCAGGATAATAAAATGGAGTATGTGCTTGCAGCAAAGCACTTTTAGGTTTCATAAAAATGATCGGCTCATCGGGAACTTCATTGCCCAATTCTTTCGCATGCGCCACATAATTACGTCCTACACAGAATATCTTCATATTCAAAAAGGGTTTAATTCAACGAATTGTTTTCAAGTTTCATTGACCTAAAAAGGTCCAGGGTACGATTTACATAGGCATATTAAATATCATAATAATACTACCTTAATAAAAGCTTTTGCGAAAATAAAGATTACAAGTTACAAATCATAGGCTTATATCTAATTTATTCCATTCAGACATTGTTTGACCAATACCCCTTATTATAAAGCTCTCTATGATAGACACACATTTAGTCACTTTTAAACTTACTAACGGCTGTTCTTCCGGGGTCCATTTACCGAGTACGAAATCTGACTGACCACCTTTAGGATAGTTGTTCCCAATTCCAAACCTCAATTTTGGGTAATTGGTCGTCCCAAGGCTATCCTGTATACTTTTTAAGCCATTGTGCCCCGCATCACTCCCTGCAGGCCTTAAACGAATTTTATTTAGAGGTAGTGCAATATCATCAAGAATTACCAGTATATTTTCCGCTTCAACCCTCTCTTTATCCATCCAGTATTTGACAGCCTTTCCACTTAAGTTCATATAAGTAGTAGGCTTGATAATTATCAATTGTTTACCTCGCCATTTAAATTCTGCTATTTCTGCCAGCCGATCAATTTTAAAAGCAGCCTCATGTTTGCTTGCCATTGCATCGGCAATTTCGAAACCGATATTATGGCGGGTTCCAACATATTCAGCACCGCTATTTCCTAATCCAACCAGCAAGTATTTAGACATGCTAAATCGCTTTATAATTTAATTATTGACCAATGGCATATCATAGATTTTTAAAGATAGGCAATTACAAAAAAACCCTGGCGAATTGGCCAGGGTTCTATATTTTAATAATCTATTTTTATTTTTTGCCAGCAGGTGCCTTTGCAGCAGCAGGTGCTTTGGCGGCGGCAGCAGCAGGAGCAGCTTTTCCACCAGCGGCAGCAGGTGCAGCGGCAGCAGTTGTTGCGCCAGCAACCGGAGCAGTAGATTCTTCAATCTTAAGAAGTCGCGTAGTTACAACAGATGCAATAGGGATACGTGGTGAATTTAAAATTTCATAATTAGGTTCTTTCTCTTTTACATCCTGTACCCTGATGTTTCCGTGCAATTCCAGATTCGTTATATCCACTTCAATATTTTCTTTCAAATGCTTTGGTAAGGATTTTATTTTAAGTGACTTCATTTTAGTAATCAGCTTACCGCCCTCTTTTACTCCTATTGAAACTCCGGTAAATTTAAGCGGAATGGTAGCTATTACCTTTTTGTCATCAACCAATTCCATAAAATCAACATGCGCAAGCTGATCGCTTACTTTATTAAATTGGATATCCTTTATAATGCAGCGATAACTTTTTCCATCTACATTAATTGCTGCAAATTGAAAGTCGGGTGTATATACAAGCGTTTTGAAAGCCAGCAAAGGCGCAGTAAAATTTACTTCCTTGGCACCGCCGTAAATTACACCAGGCACCAACCCCTGAGAGCGAAATTGTCGGGCGGCTTTTTTCCCGGTTTCGGTCCTCAGTTGTCCTTCGATTGTAATTGTTTTCATTGTTTATTATAATTAAAAAGTAAAAAAATCAATTGTCAATAGTGAATCGTCAATAATACAGAGTTACAGATTGACTATTCACATTTCGCTTCACTTATTCCTTAGCTGACTATGAATAAATAGGCTGGTAATACTTTTGTTTTCGAAGGCATTTTGTATAGCCACCCCAAATAGTTTTGCCACGCTAAGCACTTTAATTTTAGATGTATTATGCTGTTTCAAAGGAATCGTATCACATACAACCAATTCTTCCAATACACTATTATCAATATTTGCGTAGGCATTTCCACTCAATACCGGGTGTGTACAAAGTGCACGTACACTCCGTGCTCCTTTATCTTTCAATAATCCTGCTGCTTTAGCTAAGGTTCCTCCCGTATCACAGATATCATCAATAAGAACTATATCCCGATCAGCTACATCTCCAATTACCACCATGCTGGCAATTTCGTTTGCCCGTTTACGGTGTTTATCACAAATTACCATTTCAGCACTGAAGAAACTGGCTATTTCCCTTATCCTGTTTGCGCTTCCTACATCGGGGGCGGCGAAGGTAAGGTTTTCGAGCTGAAGTTGCTCTATATAAGGTATAAAAATAGCCGAGCTGTCAAGGTGATCAACTGGTATATCAAAATATCCCTGGATTTGTGGAGCATGAAGGTCCATCGTAATTACCCGATCTGCTCCGGCAGCCACAAGCATATTGGCCATTAATTTAGATCCAATGGCAACTCTGGGCTTATCTTTTCGATCCTGACGGGCATATCCAAAATAAGGAATTACTGCAACTACTTTATAAGCAGAGGCTCGACGAGCGGCATCGATCATCAATAAAAGTTCAATCATGTTTTCGGCAGGTGAGCAGGTACTTTGTACAAGAAAAACCATATCGCCCCGGATACTTTCCTGGAAAACAGGTTGAATTTCGCCATCACTGAATCGGGAGATTGTTATTTTTCCCAGTGAGATACCGTATTGCTGAGCAATTTTTTCGGCCAGGTATTGGGAACCTGTACCTGAGAATACCTTAAATGTGTTTTGCATGCCACTTTAAATGTGCGGCGAAGATAATGTGAAGCAAGGGAATTAGGGATTAAAGCGGGCAATAAAACTTTTCAACGGATTTCCATACTAACGCTGAAAAGCCCGCTCCTCGCTAACTTCAAATGGTGGCAAAAAATTATTTTACTTGTTCGAAACCGTTAAAAATACCTGTTGAGTATTGTTAACCACTGCTGTTTTTTGGTTATTGTGCGATTGATCCACAGCAATATTTCCTTTTTTTGGATTAACAGCATAAAAAATCGCAGAGCAAATAAAAATAGAAAAAAAGAGTGCAACGAAGTACATGCCAATACAGAATAAAAATGGCTGATACCCGCCAATAGCGGAAAAGGTAGTTTTACGTTTCATGTGATACAGATTGTGGTTTTCAATGGTATTCCCGGACTAAAACACTTTGGCTGCTAAACGATAAATGGTTACCATTATTACGTTTTTAGCTAAGTGTTTATTTTCACAATAAAACTAATACCAAACTTTGAAATATGCAAGAGGAGAAATACGCCATAAAAAAATGGGCAAAAGACGATAGGCCCCGTGAGAAATTATTGAATAAATCTTCCTTAGCGCTCAGCGATTCAGAGCTTTTGGCAATTCTAATTGGTAATGGTACCCGCAATAAATCTGCGGTTGATCTTGGTAGGGAAATACTACAATTAGGAAGGAATAATTTGAATGAATTGGGCAAACTTTCAGTAAAAGAATTAATGAAAATCAAAGGTATAGGTGAAGCGAAAGCAATTATTGTTATGGCTGCTTTAGAAATAGGAAGACGCAGGCAAGAGGGCCAATTGCCCGAAAAAGTAATTATTAAGCAAAGCAGTGATATTGCCGGTTATTTTCAAAGCCGGTTTAAAGATCTCTCTTATGAAGTATTTGCTGTATTATTTCTTAACCAGGCCAACCGGGTTAATCATTTCGAAATAATAAGTCGGGGAGGCATTACAGGTACTGTTGCAGATCCAAGAATCATTCTTAAAAAAGCATTGGAAGAAGATGCAGTAAGTATTATACTTTGCCACAACCATCCTTCCGGCAATCTTAAACCGAGCAGGGCCGATGAAGAACTCACTCAAAAAATAAAAGAAGCTGCCCGATTTCTGGATATTAAAGTAATCGATCACATTATTGTTAGTGAAATGGGCTATTTCAGTTTTGCGGACGAAGGCATTTTGTGAATAAGTCTGAAGTTCGGAGTCGGGAGTTATTAGTCGGAAGTCACTAGTTGATAGCAGGAGGTTTAGAGTCATTAAAGTTCTATAATTAAGTAAATAAAAGAATATTTTATGGGTAATTATAAAAATTTGATTGCATATAAAAAGGCATATGAGTTGGCAATGAAAATATTTACTATATCCAAACAATTTCCATCAGAAGAGAGATATTCTTTAACTGACCAGATAAGAAGATCTTCAAGGTCTGTTTGTGCAAACATGGCTGAAGCATACAGAAGGAGGCGATATAAAAAATACTTCATCAATAAATTAAATGATTGCCAAACAGAAAACACAGAAACACAGGTCTGGCTGGATTTCTCCAAAGATTGCAACTATATTAACATTGAAGAATACAATCAGTTCAGTACACTGAATGATGAAGCAGGTAAACTAATCTGGTTCATGATTAATAATCCCGATAAATTTATTTAGCCTCTAGCCGTCTACTCCCATCTCTCTTTTTCGCTAAAGCTACAGAACTCACTCCAGGCTCTTCTCCAAACTAACGACTCCAGAACTAACGAGTCCTGACTCCAGGCTTTACTTAGGCTTGAGCACTAGGCCCCCCAAAATTCATAGGTAACTGAACTTCTTCGAGATCCTGAATTTTTCCATTACCTGCCTCAAAGCGCTGAATGTTTTCCGTGAGTGCCTTCATAAAACGTTTGGCATGTTGAGGGGTAAATATAATACGCGACTTTACCTTACTTTTTGGTGTACCCGGCATTACGTTCACAAAATCGATTACAAATTCTGCATGTGAATGCGTAATAATGGCAAGATTTGCATAAGAGCCCTCTGCTACTTCTTCGGAAATCTCAATATTTAATTGGTTCGGGGGCTGATTTAAATTGTCCATACTTTATTTTTAATGGGCAAAAATAAAGCAGATAATTGGAATAACAGGCTCAATTTAGAATCCGGGCAAAACAATAGTTAGTAAGGTTTAAAAATCAGCCCACATTGCTGAATAAATTGAGTAGCACTTTTAGCGTGTTGAATTTATAACGGGAAAATTCTGAAGAATAAAAAGTAAAAAACACATATTATTTATTAACGTAGCGTATTAATGCTGCAGCATCGTCTTCGTCTGCCACATTATTATCTTTAAGAAAAGCAGCTACTTCAGTTTTATATTTTTCTAATGCATCGGCTAAGGACCTCTTATTGAGTTTAACTTTCGAATAAGTCTGATCAGGCAGCACTAAATAATACTCTAATTTTTCATCAAACGTATCGCTATAATCGCCGCTAAAATTAGCGAGGTAATCATTCTTGTTTGCTTTAATCGATTTTATTTTTCGCAATTTCAATAATTGCACCTTAGCACTGTCGTTTGAATCCTGATCGAAAGCAAGTGATTCAAAAAAATATTTTCCGGGGCCATCTAATGCCTGGCATTTCACAAAAAAATGGCTCTTGTTATTATCAACCAGAAAAAATCTTTTTACATAACTGGTATTTACAATGATACAGGTGTCTTTCCATTTTGCATGTAACTCATGACCCATAAAATCATAATTAAACAAATAATTGCCGGAAATAGAGGCTTCAAAATTATTGGTAGCCGCACCTTGCAACCATTGGCTGCTCAAAAAACGTTTGTCGCCACCTAATCCAACGAAATCATTCAACACTCTTTTGTCAAATTGTGTATGGGACTGTAACATAAAATCACGATAAATATCATCCAGGGATGCATATATCCTCCCTTGTGCATGGCTGTGTTGTGCGGCAACAAAAACAAGGATTCCAAGGAGAATTTTTTTCATGTTTTTAAATTTTACTAAAGGTACGTTTTGCAGGGAATGATGTTAAAAAAGAGCGTTAAATAAAACAAAAGGCTGCCTTTTATAAAAGCAGCCTTTCAATACTCTATGATATAAAATCAATCAAAAAAATACTTCTCGTTTTTTTGATTGTGCACTAAAAATTTATCTTGCTCCGGTTCTGGTTAAAGTATCATAACGGAACTGGTCAGGTCTTCCATTCTGCTTCATAATAAACGCTGCATAGATTTTTTTGGTAGCAGGGTCGAATCGGCTGTTGGTTACCGCTGGATTTAGAAGTAAAACTCGCCCTCTTCCATCATCGGGTGTGGTATTTACAACGGATGTTAAGTTATTAGCTCCATCAAAAATAAATCTTGGGGTAGTAGCACCAAAACCAGTAGAGCTTCCGGATGCTGTAAATGCATAAAGCAAATTCCACCCAAAATTATAGGCAATAGTAGACACACTACTGGCACCTGCAGTAACTAATCCAATACCAGGAGCAGGGTATGAAAAAGTAGCTCCATCAGCTATGCCATATGCACCCCAACCCACAGACTTACTTCTTAAAGCATACACGCCATCATATTTATTCTTTACACCAATCGGAAGAACAATGTTTTGAAAATTACTTGAGATTGTTTCACCAGAAGCATCAGAAATTGAAAATGCAAGCATATTCGCCTGGGTCAAACTTACTTTATCAGTAAATATTTTTACAGGTATATAAGCTTCATTTTGGTCAGCAGCAATGGTAACCTTATACGTTGGAATCGAATAAGCATCTGCATTCATCTCTGCATAGCTGGTTCCAAACTTCGTATTAAACTCGGTAATCAACGAGGGCTTCTTAACAAAAGTGACATCGATCGACTTACCCAAAGGTTTACTCCAGGATACACGAGCATATAATTTTACTTCTTCAGGAGTTGTAGACACTTCAAAAGTAACAATAGCCGCTTCTTGTGTAGAAGGGAAATTACCGTTTGGTATTAATACAATTGGCTTAATACTCGTATCCGAATAATCAGTGGTAGGGGTATCCTTCAAACATGCTGTAAAAAGCATGACAGTGATACTGGTAACCAGACTAATCTTAAAAAAATTTCTCATATTCTAAATTTTATAAAAGTTATTTGTTTAACAAAAATCATTAAGGCATCCACCATATTTTTCCAGTAAACTGATCGCCTGAATTTCTTCCAATCGTTGGAACATTTGCAGTATTCAGATCAATCTCTCTTTGAGGAAATAATAAACGATAAGGAATAGTAGCTGATGTACGGCCTGGGTTAACCGATAATGGAATAACCGGATAGTTACCGTTTCTGCGGTAGTCTGTCCAAACTTCCAGATAGGTTGTTCCATTCATAGCCATATATTTTTGATAAGCAATCAATTTCAACTTATCCGGTGCTGCTGCATAACTAATTTTCGTTTTCAGGTTTGTTACCGCATCGCTATACCACGTATTAAATGTAGCATCTGCTGAAGTAACTTTTAACCAACGAAAAGATTCTTTAACCGCTGCCTGGTATGCAAGATCAGGGTTACCGGTAAGGAACCCACGTTGAACTGCCTCTGCCTGGAGGAATAAACTTTCAACCGAGGTTAATAACCAAATCGGTTGTGCATAACCTTTAACAAGCCCAGGTGAAGAAGCAGATCCGGCATCGGCAGTGGAAATACCACCAACTTGTGATACGTAGTTGGCTGTATGCGCAGGAAACTGAACATTATTAATACTTAAACCATATTTATTACCACGGTAATTATCGGGAGGCAATTGGGTAAACGCTTCTGCATTCGATCCTCTTGCAGTAACTACGGGTTTATAAAAATAGCTTAAGCGCGGATCAAGATCGGTTTTCAAAAAATCTGTCATAATCACATTCGCTCTCCAGAAATCGGTAGCCGGGGTTCCGGTTTGTGTGAACCCAAAATTTGCATAATATGCATTTGGTTTATCACTTTGAAATCCTGGATTTACCGAAGCATCCTCTCCGCTTCCAAGAAAGCCAGAACCCTCTGCTACAATTTTAGCCATTTCAGCCGTAATATAGGCCGCTCTGTCTGAACGGTTGGCCTGATGCATCAATAAACGCAACTTTAAGGTATTACCAAATTTTGCCCATTTAGTCTTATCACTATAAAACATTATATCTGCTTTGGTAATATTAAAACTGGCATCCTTATTCGCATTTTTGATCAACAACATACCACTGTCAATCTGTTTCATCAGGTCTTCATATACAACCTTACCATCGTCATACACAGGCCGGATGGATTTTAACCCCTGGAGGGCCTCAAAATAAGGAACACTATTATACATATCCACTAACTGAGCAAAATTATGCGCCTTCATTATTTTGGCGATACCCTGATAAAAAGTAGCATTGGTAGTTTTAGCAGCATTCTCCATAAATTGATAATCGTAGGCATTATCAAGGATAGCCCCAAAAGTCCCTGCCCCAAATTGGGTATTTATGTTATAAGACTGCTCATCAACATTGGGTGCATAGTTTGCAGCCGGGCACCAGAATCCAAGCCAGTTGCCAATATATCCAAAGCTCGTAGATGCACGGTTAGCAGTATTTAATAATGCCTGTGGAGCAACAAGATCTGGTGTAATGTTCGTTTCCACGGCACTATTGGGGTTCCTGTTGATATCGAACCACGACTTCTTGCAACTACTTGCAATCGTGGTGATCAAGAGCGCCCCTATTATCATTCTTTTATTAATAAGTGTCATATCTAATTCGTTTAAAGTTATTGTTGTGTTAGAAGGTCACATTCACGTTGAAACCAAATATCCTCGTTGGTGGCGTTTGACCAATATCCGTTGTTCCAATATCATTGTTTGTTGTGTTGGCGAACTCTGGATCTGTCCACTGATTTGTACTTGGTCTGAACATCAACAGGTTTCTTCCTATCAGCGATACGCTGGCTTTCTTAATCACTTTACCATTACCTATCCAACGTTGTGGTAAATCATAGCTTAATACCACCTCACGTAATTTCCAAAATGCAGCGCTGGTATAATAATTAGTTTGAGTATTGCGGAAACGACCAGCCTGTAAAAAATCGTAATGTGCATTGGTAACTACAATGTTTGTATTGTCTACGTATTTACCAGAATTATCTTTGTACACTGAATTTGGAAATACAAAACGCTGACGTGCATTAGTAGCTGATAAATAATCGATACCAGTAAATCCTAAAGCACTTCCAACAGCATTATAAATGTAATTACCCCCTCTATATTCGGCAACCACTTTAAGTGTAAGTCCGTTCCAGCTAAGATCGGTATTCAAACCAACGATATACTTTGGGTTGGTTCTTCCAAAAATGGCATTAGTCGGGCTTTGAGAAGGATAGCCGCTAAGTGGATCAATGATTACCTTTCCAGTTGCAGGGTCCCTTAACCAGTCAACCAATTTGTGGGTATACGCAGGATATCCTTTGATAACATAAGAAGTGTTTCCTACCGACAACTCATTAAGGTCACCATAAACTTCCTGTACCTTACTGTCATTGGTCGTTAAGTTTCCACTAAAGTTCCAGGTAAATTTACCAAATTTCAATAATGGAGTTAAACGCAAATCAAATTCAAATCCTTTGTTATAAAAACGTGCTGCATTCAACAATGCACTTGTATATCCAGTTCCCTGAGAAATTTGTATTGGAATAATCTGATCGTTATTATTTTGATAGTAATAAGCAGCGTCGAAAGAAAATCTTCCATCCATAAATGCTAATTCAACACCCGTTTCATAAGATTCCACTACTTCCGGACGAAGTGCAGAATTGGCAATGCCGTTTCCGGCTGTATAACCAGGTAATGAACCATAAGGGAAACCACCGGCAGATCCAAAAGTAGATTCCAGCGAATAGACACCAGCATTTACGTTTCCAGCCTTATTCCAGGCTGCTTTTAATTTTGCATAGCTCAACACTTTACTATTTCCCAGAGCTTCAATCGCATCTGTTAGGGAAACAGAAGCATTCACACCGGGATAGAAATAAGAATTATTATTGAGTGGAAGACGGGAATCCCAATCATTACGACCGGTGAATTCAACAAAGGCCCAGTCTTTAAATCCTAATGAAACGCTACCAAATCCAGAAACAAGGCGGCTTCTGGAAAAGGATTCAAACGCACCGGGTTCACCAGTACGGTTACTCACGTTAAAAAGATTTGGTACCACCAGGTTATTACCGCTAACAAATATGTTTTTACTATAAGTTTGACGTACCAGGTTACCTGCTAATGCTTTTACGTTAAAACTTCCAAATTCCTTGTCGAAAGTAACAATGAATTCATTTTGTACCCGGTTACCAATCGACGATCCATCGCTAACAGAACCTCTAACATTACCACCAGAACTGATAGAACGATGATCAATTGAAAACTGAGTATAGTTTATTCCTTCTGTACTATTTTTATTGGAAGCAGTAGAGAGCGTAGCGCTTACCCGAT
>JANNEK010000227.1:0-16649 GCA_031378605.1 Chitinophagaceae bacterium
TACCTAAAATTATTTAACTACCAACGTAACGTTTGTTGTTATTCTATTCGACATGGTTCAAAATATTTGATGGTCTTTTGATGGGTCTCCAACTTGTAGGAGTTGCGAACCTGGGGGAGTTCGCTACCGGCAATAAAATAACTATCTGAGGCAGCATTGGTTGTTTTGATGTTTTATGGGTTTCCAACTTGGGGGAGTTTCCAACTTGTAGGAGTTGCGAACCTGGGAGAGTTCGCTACCGGCATTAAACAACTATAGAGAAATTTCGGTTTATAGGCATTGAGTAAGTTCAGTGGGCCTTAAGCTTTACCTTATTTTTATTGATTTTATTACTTTGTTTATTTCCCGGTAACAAACGAATGCTGCTTTCTTTAACCGATTCAATTTTTTCTTTTGAAAAGTACAATGGAAAGTATAGGTTCTTTTTCCACAATTCAAAAAGATCGCGATAATGAACACTTTGCGGATCGCCACTTTGTCCTGGTGAATTTGTACAAATGGTTTGATCCCAGTCAGCACAATCTATAATAACCCGAAAGGAGGCGCCGCTTAATTGTCTCAGGCTATCTCCTGTACTGTTCACCGTATTTCCATTTCCTCCCCGAGGATACGGACCGATTGTGAACCCATCATTTACTTTTGTTGAAACAACCGTTGATAAAGGATGTTTAATCAACACATGCTTCATCGCTAGTTGTCCGTATTGCCAGTTATCAGCATTAGGCCCCAATTTATTTTTCAAAATAATTATTGCATCTCGCAGCGACTCAAGTAAGAACATATTTCTGTCCTGCAACAAATTTTCAATTGGAAGAGTATTCGGATTTTTCAGGAATTCAATTAATTGTTTTGTTCCAATAGATATGGCCGGCTTTGAAATCGTATCAAGGTTTAATTTTTTCAAAAGATTTTTTTCAAGGCAGTTTTCCCATTGGAAATAGATCGATGCAACAGATGAATTCGGTTCTAACAAATAATCCCAATGTTCGAGTGTTTCTTTCGTAACAAGTAATAAACTATCTTTAGTTTTCGCATCTTTCAATAAAGTAACCAGCTCTCTCGCTGGTATGGAATAATAATCCGTTTGCAGCTTCATCATATCATCCAGATTAAAAGTTGAACCTCCACTAAGTACTTCCTTTATTCTGTCGTGCCGGTAGTCGTCGGCCCAGGAATACCCGATAGTATTCATAAATGGATAATTATTTGGTGTTCGGTTTTCATTAGCCGTTATGATAAACCCGGTTGAAGGGTTAACCTCGTAGGGCCTTTGCAGCACTGGTAAATACCCCGACCATTCAAATCTTCCGTCACCGGGAACAGGAACCATTCCTGAATGGTGATTACGAATAGGAGCGATGCCCACAGTTTGCCACCCGATTGTACCTTTTTTATCGGCCCATACCATATTCTCTGCGGGAATATAGCTATAGCGACAAGCATCTCGGAATTCATTCCATGATTTTGCCTGGTTTATCCGAAGGCTCGCAAGATAAGGAGCACATCCTTTCTCGAGCCAGCCACATTTTACCGCATAGGCCAAATGGTGAGTACTATCGATAAAACTTACTGGCCCATGTACACTATAAAATAGGTTTACGACTTGGGCGCCCTTGTTTTTAACCTGAATAGTATCTTTAATAATCTTGAATGATTTCCATGTTCCATTATAGTAATACATCGATGGATTATCCGGTCTTAATTTATACACATAAATATCTTCTGCATCGGTTGGAAAAATAGTAAGTCCCCATGCCCCATAATCATTATGCCCGATAGAAACGCCCGGTAGAATAGGCTCGCCACCGCCAATTACATTCCAACCCGGCGCCGACAAGTGTACAATATAACGCAAAGATGGAGTGGTAATCGCACGATGAGGGTCATTCGCTAGTATTGGAAAATTACTCATGGTATGTTTGCCATCAATAACCCAATTATTACTGCCTTCTGATTCGTTTACATAATTGGATTCACCAATCTTCGTGGAAAGCAACGTTGCACTATTTTCATTACGATCTGCACTTGCAATATCTTCAGAAAGAAATTTTAGTGGGGCTTTGAAAGAATTATAGTACTGAAGAACATTATCATTCAATCGTTCAAGATCAATAGTTGAATCTATTCGAAGGTCAGGGTTGTTTGGATGAAAATTGGAAATTGCCCGAAGCATTTTTTCTCCGATCTTATTTTTTAACCGAGCTGTTTCTAGTTCCTCCTGCACATTTCCTAATAAACCGTTATGTCGGGATATTACAATCTCTGTTGTCCAATATCCCGGTTTAATACCCAATAATTTCAATTCTACTGGCATTGGCATTTCGTTATCGAGTACTTGCTTTATATAGGCGTTAATACCATTTACAAACGATTGAATAATTTTTTCGCCATGCGGGTGGTAATGGTTTAACTCTTCTTTGATATTGCCCCGGTATTTGAATAATCGCGATCCGATATCCCTGGCCAATTCTCTTTTGCCAACTATTTCTGATAAGGTACCGGTGGCACGTCGCCGGAAAAGCTCGAATTGAAATAACCTATCCTTCGCAGCCTTGTAGCCCTGTGCAAAAAATAAATCATTTTCCGTTTGAGCATATATGTGAGGAACGCCATAACGATCAATCAAAATCTCAACCGGTTTTTGCAATTCATTTGCATAGAACTTTTTTTCCTGTGAAAGTGCTGTTTGGCAAATGGCTAATAATAGGTAAAGAATAAACTGTTTCATAAAAAGTATTAGTAGAAAAGGTAATTGTTATTCATGTCATATCCTCTGTTTCTAAAAATTATTCTGGGCGACTGTTGCAAATCGAAACCAAGCAAAGGTTTAACTACCGCAATACAAAAAGGGTGGTTAAATAGGTTTCGAACTTATAGGAGTTGCGAACCTGGGGGAGTTCGCTACCGGTTCATTGAATTGATAGGGTAATTTTTTTCCAATGGGACTCTAACTTGTTTGGGTTTCGAACTGGTATAGGTTTCGAACTCATAGGAGTTGCGAACCTGGGGGAGTTCGCTACCGGAAAATAATTAGCTTCCTGCTGCTGATATTTATTTTAGATAGCCAGCAACACTGCTACATAATGACAAATAGCTGCTGCCAACACTAAAAAATGCCACACGGCGTGGTGCCACATAAAGTTTTTCCATAAATAGAAAATAATTCCAAACGTATATAATCCTCCACCAATAAAAATAAAAAGCAACACATTATTGGGTACCATGGTAAAAAAGCGATTTCCTCCCACAACTACAATGCACCCCATCAGGAAATAAATTATAACGGATATAATTTCAAACCGACCCGTAAAAAATATTTTGAAAAATATGCCAAGTATCGTTAGTCCCCATAAAACCGAAAGCAAGGCTATGCCAAATGAATTTTGAAGAAAGATTAATAGAAACGGTGTATAGGTTCCCGCAATCAAAAAGTAAATACTGATGTGGTCAAATATCTCTAATACCCGTTTTACCTGCGGTTGCTGAAATCCGTGGTATAACGTGGAAAATGTAAACAGCATTAAAAAGCTAAATCCATAAATACTTGCTCCAACAATACCCGCTGTATTCGCATTTTTTGCCGCAAGTGCTGTTAAAATCGGAATAGTTATTATTCCAAATAAAATTCCAAAAGCATGTATGGCACTATGTACAATTTCCTGTTTAAGCGTGAAGGGTAAATCTGCATGCTTTATTTTTGTCATTTTTTTTGATAAAGATACAAACATCAAATTGCCTTTTAATTGTTTAAACATTTCAATGACCAAAGGCGTCATTATTTAAACAGTCATTTTTCTTTTTCTATATAAGGAGAAGTTCGTTCACGCACGACTATCTGTTGCTCAAGTGTACTATCGCCAGTCAATAAAAGCAGTTTATACTTTCCGGCCTTTAGAAATTTTTCATAGTGAATAAAATAGGGAAAATCACTTGTTTGTTTTTTTATCACCAAATCCCAGCGATATTGATTGAATCCTTTTTTGCCAGGCAAGGTTGTTTTCCAGATTTCTTTGTTGCTTGTATCCGTGATTGACAGCGTTATTGATTTTGAATGATCAAGCCAAAAGTAAAAAGATGTTTTTTCAACAGTTCGATAGTCGGGCTCTCCTGCGGAAGAATTAAACCATGGCCTCTTGACTTCTTCCGATTGTTCAAATAAATGATCTTTATCAGCCGGCCAATTTTCACTAACCATTTGTTGTATGGGTTTAAGATTTATTTTATAAATACCCCTGCCATGGGTAGCCGCAATAAGATCCATGGTGGGTTCGTGTATTTCGATATCAGCAATGGCAGCACCCGGAAGTTGATTGCCCATGTAATACCAGGTACTTCCCCTGTTTGTTGAAAGATATACTCCTCGTATTGTTCCTGCATATAAAATATTTTCATTCGCAGGATCTTCCAGCACGGTATTTATTGGTTCATCAGGTAGCCCGATTGAAATATCGTTCCAGCTTCCCCCATAATTATCCGACGAATAAAGATAACGGTGCAGGTCATCCTGATTTATTCCGGTCATCGCCAGGTAAACTCTTTCTTTACTAAAACTCGAAGGACAAATACTTCGAATATAATAATTTGCCAGCCCTATTGAATGTTCTTCCCAACTTACTCCGTCATTTTTAGTTACCCACACCGAACCTTTATCAGTACCCGCATAAATCAATCCTTTTTCCATCTTCGATTCTACCAAAGCGCCTAGTGCATTCGATTTCTTTTCTATAATAGATGAGTTGGCAATATTCGGGCTAATAACTTTCCAGTGATCTCCACGATCTATACTCTTGAAAACAAAATTGCCTCCGTGATAAAGCGTTTTACTTTGGTGCGGCGAAATAAAATAAGGAGTTATATAATTGAATCGAAGCGTATCCTTGATCTCTTTCGGAAGTTCGGGCATTATACCTATTGCTGTATCAGTATTTCTATCAAGCCTAACCGCATTTCCATGTTGCATACTATAATAAACAGTTGCATTATTTTCCGGATCAACCTGAGTTACACAACCATCTCCGCCATCCCAGGGATCAATCCAAACATATTTCCACGGATCAGGAAACCGGGTATTGATTTCTTTGGCCGGCCCAAATACTGTTGCGTCATCCTGCGTTCCTCCATAAATAGTATAACTCGATTTGTCGATGGTAATATCATAAAATTCTCCAACAGGTATATTGTTATAATGCATCCAGGATAATCCTTTATCATAGCTAACATAAAAACCACCGTCATTACCAACCGCAATATGATTGGGGTTTGAAGGATTGATCCATAATTCACATTGATCCAAATGTAAACCCTGTGCCAAACTTTGATTCATCCTCGTTACATTTCCTCCAATAAATGAAAAGGATTTACCTCCATCTATACTATGTGCAAGCCGAACACCGAGGCAAAATACTTCCTCGTCATCTTTTTGATTAACATACACATCCGTAAAATACCATCCTACTCCCGGAAAAATTTTAAAAGGACCTTTATGTGTTTTGTTCCAGGTTAAACCACCATCAGTTGTTTTATAAAGTTCCGCAGCATTATCCCGATCATTATTCAGGTTATCAATCAATGCATAAACTTTTAAAGGATTTGAAACAGATACGGCCAATCCAATACGTCCTGTTTTTGGTCCTGAAGGCAAACCGGTAGCAATGAGTTTCCAATTTTTACCGCCATCAATACTTTTATAAACACTACTATTTTTTCCACTAATACCCGGATATACTTCCCACAGAGAAGCATACATGATAGTAGGATCTTTTGGAGATATCACAATATCGTTTGCTCCTGTTTTATCATCCATATACAAAACCTGTTCCCATGTTTTACCTCCATTGGTTGTTCTGTATAATCCGCGGTTTTTATTGGTTGTCCATAAATGCCCCAAAACCGCTACTAATACAATGTCTGGATTCGTTGGATGAATTGCAATCTCTGCAATGGACCAGGAATCTTCCAGGCCGATATGTTTCCATGTTTTTCCAGCATCAGCCGATCGGTACATTCCTGTACCTAGTAATGTAAAGTTTCTTGGCTTCTTTAAATTTTCTCCGCTGCCTAAATAGATAATTGATGGATTGGAAGGCGCTAATTCCATATCACCAATTCCGAGTGAAGGCTGTCCTTCAAAAATACACGACCAGCTTATGCCATTATTAATAGTCTTCCATAATCCACCCGAACCAAATCCTACATACATAGTTCCCTGATGAATGGGGTCTACCTGAATAACATCGGCGCGTGCAGAATTTAAAACCGGCCCTAAAGCTATCCACTCAAGGTTAAAGGTTGTTTTTTCTTTCATCGATTGGTACTGTTTGAAAGAAGCTTCCAATGGAGAAGAAGGCTGTTGCCCAAAAACACCGATTGTTATCGTAGTTGCCAGCAATTGAATAAAGAAGTATTTTCGATTCATTTCTATTTTATTTTGCGAATAATAATTTATGCGGCCTTAAATTAAAGCTGTTTTTACCAATTTTCGAATATCAGTTCAAAAATTAAATAGCTCTGGTAATAATACGGCTAATCTATTTTATATTTGGTAATACTGCTTTCTAATTTAAATCATTTGTGCGATGAATATATACCAAAGAATTCTATTTTTATTGATGCCGTTTTTCTTTTTGAATAATAACCCTGCTGTCGCTGACAATTATCCTAAAAATTTAAAAATAGATATTCTTCATTATAAATTTGAGCTAGCCCTGTCGGATGATACCAACGAAATTATTGGTACAACTACTATTACTATTTTATTTAAGAAGGAGGGAGTTGATAAGATCAGGTTTGACCTCGTTAATCGAGCTTCTAGTTTAAATGGTAAGGGGATGGTGGTTGAATCAATTTATGAGAAAAATAAAAAGCTCAATTTTTTACATATAGATAATGAATTATGGGTTGACTTATCGACTATTGGTTTGCCCAATACAGAAACCCAACTTACTATTCGGTATCATGGAATTCCCGCTGATGGATTAAGAATTGGTGCAACTAAATATGGTGATCGTAGTTTTTTTAATGAAAACTGGCCCAATCGCGCACGCCATTGGCTTCCTACAATAGATCACCCCTACGAAAAAGCAACCAGTGAATTTATAGTTACTGCTCCTTCGCATTACCAGGTTATTTCAAATGGATTATTAATGGAAGAGACAAACATAGATGCAAAAACGAAACTTACCCATTGGAAACAATCTGTTCCAGTTTCTTCCTGGCTCTATGTGTTGGGAGTTGGTGAATTCGCCGTTCAATATGTAGATTGGTTTGAAGGAAAATCAATTCAGACATGGGTGTACCGCCAGGATCGAACTGCTGGTTTTTACGATTTTGCAGAACCAACAAAAAATGTATTAAGTTTTTTTTCTGATTATATAGGGGGATATGCCTATGAAAAAATTGCCAATGTGCAAACCCCCAGCGTGCAGGGAGGAATGGAGACTTCTTCCGCTATTTTTTACGGTGAAGAATTGATTGATGGTAAAAGAAGTACACGGTTAAGGAATGTAGTTATACATGAACTAGCTCATCAATGGTTTGGAAATGCAGTAACCGAATCTACCTGGGACGATGCGTGGCTGAGCGAAGGCTTTGCTACTTATTTTACCATGTTATATATTGAGCATGCATACGGGCGGGATGAATTTGTAAGTCAATTGCTCGCTGCGAAAACAACAACAGTTGAATATATGTCTAAAAATCCATCCTATAAAATTGTCGACGACCGTTCTGCGGAGAAAGGCCCGGTTACTAACGGGATGACCTATCAAAAAGGTGCATGGGTATTACATATGTTGAGGAATCTTGTCGGCGATTCTGCATTTAGAGAGGGAATTCGCGGGTATTACCGAAACTTTATAAATAGCAATGCCTCTACGGCTGATTTTCGGTTAGCCATGGAAAAAGCATCCGGTAGGGAGCTGAATGATTTTTTTAATCAGTGGTTGTATCAGGGTGGGAATAGTGCATTAAAGGGAACATGGGAGTACGATGCAGCTAAAAAGCAACTATTCATAAAATTGAATCAATCGCAGGAGGTGCCTTATCTTTTTAATTTGACTTTTGAAATGGGTATTTATAAAGAAGGAAACCTGCTGCCGCAAATAAAGAAATTCAATATAAATAAGAAAGAGTTAGAATTTAGTATTCCGCTGGATTATAAACCGGAAAAAATTCTATTAGATCCCAGAACCGTATTGCTTTCAGTAACTGAGTTTAAGGAGATGAAACGATAGTTTTTTTGTGTTGAACTTTTTATTGCTTTAAAAGATCAAACTGTGTTGAATTATTTTGAAGATTGAGTGAAAATGAACAGGATAATTTGAATGGAGAATGATAAAATAGCCAAAAATAAAATAATTGAATGCTATGGTAACTATTATTTGGATTTTACTGATTCTTTTAGCCATTTGGTTTGGATATGTATTATTCAATGACTTTATAAAGCATAAGAACAATCTTGAAAATGTGAGTTGGGTAAAGACGGGTATTATTGGTTTTATAGTTAATTTTTTTGATGTGCTGGGGATCGGAGCTTTTGCACCTCAAACAGCTTTATTAAAATTTACAAAGCAAACAGAAGATCGTGTTCTTCCCGGCACACTCAATGTATCGAATACGATCCCTGTGTTGATTCAGGCAATTATTTTTATTACCGTGGTAGAGGTTGAACCGGTTACATTAATTGTGATGCTGGTGGCTGCAACCGCAGGGGCTGTATTGGGTGCAGGAATTGTTTCAAAATTATCAGAAAAAAATATTCGTTTAACCATGGGGTTTGCATTACTGGTTACAGCAGGTTTTATGTTTGCTAATAAAATGCATTGGATTGAGGGTGGGGGAACAGCCATCGGGCTAGGTGCGGGTAAGCTTGCTATTGCTGCAATTGTTAATTTTATATTAGGAGCATTGATGACGGCAGGTATCGGATTGTATGCACCCTGTATGGCCTTGGTATTTGGATTGGGTTTATCGCCAGTGGTTGCCTTTCCTATTATGATGGGTTCCTGTGCGTTCTTAATGCCGCTGGCATCGTATAAATTTATAAAAGAAGGTGCGTATAACCGAAAGGCTTCTATTGGTATGATGATTCCTTCGATCGTTGCAGTATTAATAGCGGCACTTATCGTTAAATCATTGCCACTGGATACACTTCGCTGGGTTGTAATGGTTGTAATTGTATATACTTCGGTGATTATGTTAATAGATGCATTCCGAAAAAAATAGCCTTTTCTTTTATAAAATTCGCAATGGCTGGTGTCCCCACCAGCCAGTAATTATTTCCCCACCAGCCAGTAATTATTTCCTCACCAGGCAATAATTATGTTCTCACCAGGCAATAATTATTTCCTCACCAGCCATTTGTATCATTCTCCACCAGCCATTTTTTTGACCACAACCGTACTATGAAACTAAAAATTTGAATTGCACCCTAATATCTCTCTTGCTATGAACCTAATTGTTTAAATTAGAGTTTCATCAATCCAAAATATGCGAAAAGGTTTTTGCTTATTTATTTCTTTGCTTGCATTCGTTTTGCATAAGCCCATTTTTGCACAACAGCAAATGGGACCTTATATGGCTTATGGACCCGAAGCAAAATATTTTTCTAATTTAAATTATACCGTTTACCAGTCCAAAGCAGGGTTTTTATGGATCGGTACCCAAAACGGCCTTGTTCGTTTTGATGGCAAGCGGTACAAAAATTTTTTTTCAGACTATACAAACCCTAATTCTCCCTCCGATAATTCTATCCCTGATATTCTGGAAGATAAAAATGGTGATTTATGGTTTTGCGGTTTTTTTCATGGGCTAACAAAATACAACGAACGCACCGGCATTTTTAAAAAATATTCAAAACTAACTGCTGACAATTATTCCTATTATGGTATTCATAGTGGGTTAAAAGACAAAGAAGGTAATTTATGGTTTGCTACGGCCGGCCGGGGATTGGCTAACTATCTTTACGAGAAAGATAGTTTTGCACTCTATTTTCCGGAGCCGGATAAATGTAAAGACGGAAGCATACGAGGTGAAAATTATGTTACAGGGATTTGCGAAGATAAATTTGATACCGGTATTTTATGGATAAGCTCTTTTAATGAGCTGTACTCATTTAATAAAAAGAATAAACAGTTTATTCATTATCCCTCCGGAGTTAAATATTTTCCTTTTGCAGATAATACGCTAAATAATTGCGAAGCAGATAATGAGGGTAATCTTTGGCTGCCAAGCTGGGGAGCAGGCTTACTTTGCTTTAATACGCTCACAAAAAAATATGATGCACAAAAAAGAAAAGCGTTCCCAAAAATTGTTAACCATGTAAAATTAATTAACGACAGTATTTTATATGCTGCCTGTTTTGATGATGGCTTTTATCAATTAAATTTAAAAACAAATGCCTTTACCAATATTACCCCACCCCGTAACCCTGCAGATGCTACCGTTAAAAACACCAGCATTCAAAAAATTTCTATAACAAAAGATGCAGGTATTTTTATTGGGGGCAATTATTATGTTTATCAATTGCACCCTTCTTTTTCCCGTTTAAAGAAAAATATTTTTTATGAAGACAAGGCTCCTGAAGATGAAATTGGATTAGAAAATATTCTTTTGGACGAAGGCCGCCATCAATACT
The DNA here is from genome assembly GCA_031378605.1 of Chitinophagaceae bacterium. GTDB lineage: Bacteria > Bacteroidota > Bacteroidia > Chitinophagales > Chitinophagaceae > Endoryza. Next base: position 10,634 of record JANNEK010000227.1, read on the forward strand.
GGATTACCACATTTAATGGCAATGGATTATATACGCTAGAAGAGCATGAAACAATTGCAAAAAAAATTAGTGCTGCAGAAATACCTGCACCGAAGGATAAAAGATTTAACAGCCTTATAAAAGATGCCAGGCAAAGAATTTGGGTGATGAGTTGGAATAGTGGAATTTATTTATGGAACGGAAAAAAAAATAGCTTTGAAAAACCAGCTAAAGGAATAACTCCGCTGCCCGACTCCTTATTGAATTCAATCTTCCGGCTGCAAAAAGATAGTGCAGGAAATATCTGGATGTTAAGCTGGGATAAGTTTATCTATTTTGATGTACTCAACAATATATACGAAACCTTTCCCATTACCTGGGGCAGTAATTACAAAGGAGCCAAAACATTATCCCCGGGTTATATAAGAATGGATGCCGATGAAAACCCCTGGGTATTAACACAAAATGGTCTTTTTGTTTGTAAGCGAAAAGAAAAAAAAGTGAGCCACATTTTTGAAACAGGAATTGATACAGCAAAATTTTCGTACACTGCGTTTTGGGACGGGGCTTTTGATAAGCAGGATAACCTGTGGCTTGTTTCCCCCAATGGCATACAAGTGTACAGCACCAAAAAAAACGAAGTAGTGCATACTTTTACAATGGCAAACGGGCTTCCTGCATTGGCAACCACTTCTATAGCTGTTGATAAAGAAAACCGTATTTGGGTAAATACAGCAGCGGGGCTTGCAATGTATAACCAGGAAGAAAAAATATGGCGCTCGTTTAACCGCTTCGATGGGATGGATCGTGATTACCTGGATGGCCCGATTTCTATTACAACCAATGGTAAAATAGTTATTGATCAGAGTAATGGTTTTTTAATGAAAGATGTTTCTGAAATTGTGTCCTCTGCTGATGTGCCGGTTTTACAAATTACTTCTATTACTATAAATGATAAAGATGTTGTTAGCTCTCCTCAATCTTTAAAAGATAAAAAGCTTGAGTTGCCTTTTAACCAAAACAATATCAGTATTGAATTTGCTGCTATGGATTGGTTGTATCCGAATAAAACAAACTACTTAGTTAAAATAGATGGGGTACAATCTGCCAATACCTGGACGGCAAACCCCGATGCCCGTATAAACCTTACCGGGCTTGCACCGGGTAATTATGTTGTACATATAAAAGCAATTAACAGCAGTGGTGTATGGAGCAATGAAATAAATTTATCCATAACTATAAAACCACCATTCTGGCAAACAGGTTGGTTTATTTTATTGACGGTGCTTACAATTGCAGGCATCCTGTATTTGTTATATCGCAACCGTGTACAGCAATTGCTCAAGATGCAGACCTTGCGCAATAATATTTCCCGCGATTTGCACGACGAAATTGGTTCCTCGGTAAGCAGTGTGAATATGCTTGCAATGGTGGCAAAAAAACAATTGGGCGAGCAACATCCTGTTACTCCGTTGCTTTCTCAAATTGGAGAATCGGCACAAAATGCCGGGGATAGTATTGATGAAATCATCTGGAGTGTGAACCCTCATAACGATTCGGCACAGGAAACTATCAACCGGCTTCGAAAATATATATTGGATGTATTTGAAATACATGGAATCGAATATAGGATACAGTTACCCGAGTTTGATGGAAATAAAAAATTAAGTATGCAGGTTCGTCGCGATTTATGGTTAATTTGTAAAGAAGCGATAAACAATCTGGTAAAATATGCTCACTGCTCCAAAGCAGTTGTTGAAATGGACATAGCAAACGGAATACTGCGGGTTAAAATACAGGATGATGGAACCGGGTTTGATATAAGAGAGGTATCAGCCAAAAAAAGGAATGGCCTGCGCAATATGAACGAACGGGTACAGAAATACAAAATGGGTAAGTTTGAGATTGATTCGGCACCTGGTACAGGAACCACTGTTTTGTTTCAATTGCCTATACACGAATAACCCAAAGATGTGAGTGAATAAACAACAACAAAAAACTACTTTGCTACTTATTATGATACGGATTGTAATATATGAGGATAATGACCCATTGAGAAAATCCATTCAGTTGTTGCTACTTACCCATACCAGCTTTGAAGTGGTGGGTACTTTTGATCATGCAAATGATATAGTAGGTGATATGAAGCAACTATATCCCGACCTGGTGATTCTTGATATTGACATGCCGGGCCGAAAAGGTACCGATGCTGTACGACTGGTAAAAGAAGTAAGACCCGAAACTCTGGTGATTATGCATACCGTATTTGAGGAGGAGGAGAAATTGTTTATGTCGCTATGTGCCGGTGCCAATGGTTATATTCTAAAGAAAACTGCTCCGGAAAAATTTCTGCAGTATATAGAAGAAGTGGTGGAAGGTGGTGCACCTTTTTCGCCGGGCATTGCGCAAAAAGTTTTGAAATACTTTCAGCAACCAATAACCGATGTTCCTGATTTCCATCTTACCGAACGGGAGAAACAAATTTTACAACTTCTGGTAAAAGGCTATACCTATAAAGCCATTGGCGGCGAGTTGAATATTGCCATGGATACAAGCCGTAAACATATTCGCCATATTTATGAAAAGCTGCATGTAAACTGCGGGAGGCAGGCGGTGGCACTTGCGCTTAAGCATAAGCTTTCTGATCACTAATATTTCCTCTTTTTTTTATACCCCAAAGATGCCATTGTACAGAATGGGCAGAATGCTTCAATTTGAAGAAGTAAAACTGCATTATGAAAAGTCTATTAACGGTATTTATCGGTACGCTTATTTTTTATACCAGCTACACGCAGAATGTGGGTATTGGCAAAACAAATCCGCAAGCAAAATTGGAAATAAAACAAACAAGTAGCCTTGAACCTACAGTTATGTTATCTGATTCGGTTGGGGGGTATGGCGGCCGATTACGTTTTCGCAGTCTTTTATCGCAATATAGCAACCGAAGCTGGTACACAGATTATAAAGTTGGCACTTACAGTAAGGATAATGAAATATTCTTATACAATGACAGTACCAATGTGATGAATATTTATGGTACTGGCAATATTACCATTGGGGATGCCGTCACTCCTGATGCAAGGCTAACTATTCTATCAGATAACCCTTCTTCAGATATTCTCAATATAATGGGAGGGTCTTATCAACCAGCTCTAAAGATCACTGGCGATAGAAACGTGGGGGTTGGTACTCCAACCCCACAACAGAAATTAGATGTAAACGGAGCAATTAAAGTTAGTACTACCGGTACCAATCAACCGGGTACCATTCGTTTTAACGCGGGGAAGTTTGAAGGAGGTGATGGAGCAAATTGGAAAAGTTTTGAAACATTGCCATCCAAAGCTATTATTCTTGCCCGCACTCTTGATACAACATCCTTAAAATTGGCTGGCTTTGATGTTTTTAAAGTTAGCAATATTGCTGACCAGTATAATGACACAATCTTTACTAATAACTCCGGACAATGGGTAGGATTTCCCGCTGCTAATCCGAATGATGAGCCCGACGCAGTTTATAATTATGAAAGTATTCAGTATAATAATAGAATTATTTATTATAATGCAGATGGAACACTGTATCAATATAATATTGCTACTACCCAGTGGAGTCAATTGCCCGGAGTAAGCCCTTTATCAATTCGGGAATACTTTTCTATGACATTAGCTGGAAATGAAATTTATATATTCGGCGGTTTTAGAATCAATCCGGTCACTGTTTACAGCGATGGTGCTAAATATAATCTACTAACGAACACCTGGTCGTCAGTTTCCAATATACCTGTTGGTTCATTTTTTCATTCATCATGTAAATTGGAGAACGATATTTATGTTATAGGCGGCTCGAGCTTTCTTAACTTAAACAACCAAATAGAATTAGAAAAAAAACTCTATAAATACAACATACTTACAAATAGCTGGTCGGCCGATTTAGCGAACAGTAATACGCCATTTTTATCTCAGGGTAATGCACATAGCAGAAATAATAAAATGCTCTTTGTTTCAGATTCCATTAGACAATATGATCCGGCTTTAAATGCATACAGCACATTGGCAAAAAATATCTCATCCAGTTCTTATGCTTATGTTTCTTCTTTAGTGCAGGATAAAATTAACGTTTGCGGTATTATCAGAGATACTGCCATTCTTAGTACGGGATTTATACCCTATCATTCACAAATCGATTTACTAAATGGGCAATCAACAAATCTTAATATCTGTAGTAGTCCTGTTAATACCAATAACGGACTTTTTACCTATCGATATGTGGCCGATATAAATAAATTTGTTTATAAAACTGGTAGCGTGGTAGGCGGAATGGGTGCATTTGATCCATTATTGTCAGCAGTGGCTTGTGAAATTATAAACACATACAATGTGTTTTTGTACTATATGAAGAAACAATAAGCGAAATGTAGAATATAAACAAACTCTACCTGCTTTAATAAAAATAAATCAAAAGTTTAGTCATGAAACACTTCTCTATTCTTAGTTTCTTTTTATTCATCGTAACAATCAGCTTTGCGCAAAATGTAGGCATTGGTACCACGGTCCCACAAACTCTGCTGCATGTAAACAGCATTTCGGGTAACAGCATAATTAGAAGCGAAACGAATATTGCTGCTGCACAGGCGGGTCTTGAATTAAAGACTGGTGCTAATCCTTTCGACTTTCTTGAATTGCGTAAGTGGATTAGTGGTAGTACTGGTACTGTTGCAGGCATTTCTCTAAACGGATTATCAACAATAACTACTGGAAACAATACCAACGCCGGTTTATTGATTGGGACAAAACCAGCCCAACCTATTTATTTTACTACCAATACTATTGAACGGATGCGTATAGATGAAGCAGGCAATATAGGTATAGGTACTGTTCCCGTTAGTACCAATAAGCTAAGTGTTGTTACAGCCGATGGTAATACCGCCATTGAAGCAAAAAACAATCGTATTCTGCCTCCTGGATCTGGTTACATCAGTTCTATTATGGGATTAGTTTCAAATAATTCTTTAAACGGAGCAGGGGTTGTAGGCCAAGCAACAACTGCCTTAGGTAGCACATCACAAATTGTTCCAGGTATGTATGGAGTGATTGGTACAGCTATAGAGCAAGGTTATGGTATCGGTGCTTTTGGGGTGGGCGGTGCCGGGGGAATATATGCTAAAGTTATACTCGGTAGCGGTATAGCCTTGAGAACTTTTGGACCGTTGTTACTGGAGGGAATTGGAGCTGCACCAGGCAGCGTACTTACCAGCGATGCCGTTGGCAATGCTACCTGGCAAAGCCTTGCAGGAAGTCATAATCACTTTGGAGAGTATTGGACGGGTAATTCCAATTTTTCTGGACTTACCGTAAAAAATACAAGTCCGCTAACCGGTGGTATAGGTATATTCGGAATTTCAGAAGGACCGGGTTTTGGGATCGAGGGATTAAGCACTAATGATTTGGGAATTGGTATTGTTGGATCTGTAAGTCATGGAGAACCTGGGTATCCAAGTATTGAAACTAATAGTGGAGTGGCAGCAAATAATACAACTGGTAATGGGTTATATGCAACTTCCTATACCGGTTATGCGATAAAGGCACATAAACAAAATAGTAGTTCACCTGTAACAGGTCCAGTTGTACTTTTTTTAAATGCTAAAACTACCAATACTTCTCCTGTTTTGGTAATACAAAACGCAGCAAGCAATCCTACAGCTTTAGAATTAAACAACGGATACATCAAAGTAAGCGGTACTAATAAAATGGCATTCGTACATACTACCAATGCTGGCAATATCACCAGCAATACTTCTACTTTAAGCTATCCAAATGCTGCTGCCACGGATATGTTATTTGTAACACATAACTATTCTCCCGTTAATACTTATTTTAATTATAACTATGGCGTGTATTGGACAGGAGCCGCGTGGGCTATTTTTATTGAAAAAAATTCGATCCTTGATCCATCCATACCTATGTCAGTTAATATAAACTTTAATGTGATGGTAATAAAGCAATAATCCGATTTCTTTTCTTCATAAGCTTTAATAATCAAA
>JANNEK010000234.1:0-8385 GCA_031378605.1 Chitinophagaceae bacterium
CAAATAGTACAACTGCAAAATTTTATGCGATAGGTCATTTGGAACATCATTTCAACGGACTGCTTACCAATAAGATTCCATTTTTCCGTAGATTAAACTGGCATCTTGTAGGAGGTGCAAATGCATTCTTTGTAAACGGGAATAATAATTATGCCGAGGTATTTGCCGGGTTGGAAAATATTTTCAAAGTAATACGTCTTGATGTTGTTGCCTCCTATCTTAATGGTAAAAATGGTACCGTTGGGTTGAGGCTTGGTTTGGGAGGTTTATTGGGTAATAGTATTCAGATTAACAGATAATAATTTACTACGAATAATAGTTTAAGAAAAATTGATAAGAGAATAATAATATTGAGCGACTCGCTGGTCATTCAATTGTTACGTTTCATAGTACCGTGATGGTTGGCACTTTACTAATCATTAAAATAGTGAAAGGCTCTCAACAACTTTCTATCTTCCTGTCTTACTTGTATCTTTGCTGTGCTTTACAAATTTTGCCCAACCTGCTATTGGGTCCTGCATTCCAGGATAAAATTTATATACTATGGCATCTTTACACAATCGAATCTCACGAAGGGAATTGAAAAATCGTATTCTCAACGATCCTACACCCAGAATTACACTTTCGTTTTATTGCTATTTTTTAATTGAAGAACCAGCCGTTTTTCGAAATGACTTATATAGAAATTTAAAAGAGCTTGATATCATGGGGAGAATATACCTCGCACACGAGGGTATTAATGCACAAATAAGTCTTCCCGCCGCCAATCTTTTTAGTTTCAAAGAATATTTATACAGTTTTGAGCCTATGAATGGATTACGGTTAAATATAGCCGTTGATGATGATGGCAAAAGCTTTTACGTACTGGATATAAAGGTTCGTTCTAAAATAGTTGCAGATGGTATTAATGACCCTTCATTTAGTATGTCCAGTAAAGGACGGTATGTAAATGCAGAACAGTTTAATGCACTGAGCTCAAATCCGTCCACCATTGTTATTGATATGCGTAATCACTATGAATATGAAGTGGGACATTTTGAAAATGCAATAGAAATTCCCAGCGATACTTTTCGGGAACAGTTACCCATGGCGGTTGAAATGATGAATGACGATCGGGATAAGAATATTATCATGTATTGTACCGGCGGAATTCGTTGCGAAAAAGCCAGTGCGTTTATGTTGCACAATGGCTTTAATAATGTATTTCATTTAGAAGGCGGTATCATTAATTATGCACAGCAGGTAAAAGAAAAGGGGCTGGAAAATAAGTTTCATGGAAAAAATTTTGTTTTTGACCAACGGCTGGGAGAGCGCATTACTCCGGAGATCATTGCCAATTGTCATCAATGCGGAAAACCTGCCGACGATCATGTAAATTGTGTTAACGATTCCTGCCACTTACTTTTTATTCAATGTGATGACTGTAAAAAATTGATGCAGGGTTGTTGTAGTAAAGAATGTTTTGATTTTATTCAATTGCCAGTTGAGCAACAAAAAGAGTTAAGGAAAGGAATTGATAAAGGAAGAAATGTATTTAATAAGTCGAAGGCCTTGATAAGAAAAAAAATTACTGGTCTTTGAGATTACTATCAGATTGTTTTGATATAGCTGGCTAGCGAAATCTGCGGCTTGCCTAATATTTCCCACTCATGTACACTTGAGAATGTTTCGGGATAGTTGTTTAAGGCTTCGCATATTCGACTTGCATAGTTCATTTTTCGGTTGACTATGCCCGCAATTTTTAACAGTAGGAGTGGAGCCTTCATTATTTTAAGTGGTTTCCGGTAATTTGTAACAATGATACGGCCCGCCTCGTCCCATGTAAGAGGTTCGGGGCCTTGTATCGTATATTCCTGGTTGGTACCGTTGGCAATTTGAAAGGCTTTTACCACTTGTTTTCCATAGTCTTCTCCGGCAATAAACCACATGGGGGCAATAGACCCGGTAGTGAGCAATAATTTATTACCATTAATAAGATCCCTGTTTACCGTTTCCATAAAGCTGGAAGGATAAAATATGGAATAAGGAATACCGCAGGATTTAATTTTTTGAACAGCGTCTAATTTTAATTGGAATATCCACCAATCAAAGCCGTTAGTTCCATTATAATTTTGAACAAGGGAAGAAAGCAATCCAATGCGTTTAATACCGCTATGTTTTGCCGCGTCTATTATATGTTCAATGCCTTCTTTTTCCTGCATACGATCTGAAGGCCTGGCATTGCGATCGGGGCTAAGGCTGATATATACACAATCCTGGTTTTTAAAGCCGATTAATAACTGAAGAGGATTAAAAACATCTGTTTCAATAATCGTCAATCCTGGAAATAAGGCCTTTGCCTTTTGTACATTTTTTGCCAACAGGGTTACGTCAAAGCCTGCTTTCACGAGTTGTTCTGTAACCGGTTTTCCGATCATACCGGTTCCGCCAATGATGGCAATTTTTTTCATAGTACCAACTAATTAATAAAAGGAATTTTGTAGAATGCCTGAATAAGTGATACCAATACGAATACCGTATAAAGCGATGAAAATAAAAAGATCTGCCATTTTTTTGTACATAAATAATAACCGACCAGCGGCAAAAGTTGAAGTGAATGGAGTCCAAAAAAATGTGATACCCGCAAGTCTCCGTACTGCTTACTCCAGTTTAACAAAGGTAGCCCGGGGCTTCCATCAACATTACCTACGGTATGCGCTAAGCGCTGGGCCATGATGCCGCCCTCAAATGAAAAAATTACAAACAATAAAATGCCAAGCCGAATACCCCAGAGGTAGGTTTCCGAAATAGGAAAGCTTTTTTGTTTGAAGAAAAGAAAACCTATGTACAATGTCCAACTGGTTAATAAAACAATCGCCACACCCATTGCTATGAATAAATAAGAATAGAGTGATGTAGAAATATTAAAGTGAGATAAACGGCCATTGGAAGCTTGCCATACAATAACTGCCAGTTCAAAAATCATTACGATAATAACCATCCAGGAATAGATTCGAACCTTGTGCTGCTCTTTCAGGTAGAATAAATACCAGGCCATTGTCCAGCTAAATAGTACTACTGATAAAAAAAATTTAAGTGGTTTTATCCATGCATTAATACCTGCAACAAATGTTAAATCCTGCTGGTACTTCATCATGCAATAAACAACTCCGGCAAGACACACGCAACCGAAAACGAATAAGGGTTTATTTCTTTTTTTTAATTCTGATAAGAATGACAGCATGATTTGGTATTAATAATTTTCAGCAAAATATTTTTTTGCAACTATTGAACGGATGATAATGTATAATAAAAACCCAACAGGTCCAAGCATAAAAGTGAATAACAGGCAGGGAATAATCAACCAATGGCTGATATTGTATTTGATTGAATTTTTCTTTATCCAAATGCCGGTAAGCAAGTCAAAGGCCAGGTAATGGATCCAACCGGCAGCTACAGCCGTTTTACTGGTAAATAATTCCATCACACCATTGAGAGAGCCAAATTTTTCAAAATCGTCCGGATGAAAACTATTTGCAATAAGCCACGCATAAACAATGGCAAACAATGAAATTACAATTCCAATGATAAACTTATCAAACTGCATCCAAAAAGGAGATCCTACTATCAACACAAGCCAGCCCAGCAATGCGATTGTATTACAGTATTCAAAAACACTATCGGGAGTCATAATTTGTTTTTTAGTGAACCTAAGCTAAGTATTAAATCAGTTTATCCTGTAATTGTTTTCAGTGATCGAAGAATAGATTGCTCAGTTTCTTCTTCCGTAAGTAAAGAGGGAATAAAAGAATGGCCAATTACTTTTTCATACAGTTCGATATATCTATTTGAAATAGTTTGTATCCATTCATCACCCATAGTTGGAACCGTTTGCCCTTCTTTACCCATAAAATTGTTGGCAATTAACCATTCCCGTACAAATTCTTTGCTGAGTTGTTGTTGTTTTCTACCAGTAGCTTGTCTTTCCTCAAATCCTTCTGCATAAAAATAGCGGGAACTATCGGGCGTATGTACCTCATCCATTAAATAAATTTCATTTCCCAATTTTCCAAATTCATATTTTGTATCTGCCAATATCAAACCCCGTTCTCCGGCAATTTCCTTTCCTTTAGCAAACAATTGTAAGGCATAAGAACGCAAAATTTCCCAATCATTTTCAGTACAAATTCCCTTTGCAATAATTTCGGAAGGGGTTATATCTTCATCATGACCCGCATCAGCTTTTGTAGATGGAGTAATAATAGGAGCAGGGAAAAAATCGTTTTCTTTTAATCCATCTGGCAATTCAGCGCCGCATAGTTCTCTTTTTCCAGATAGGTATGTTCTGGCCGCATGGCCAACTAAATTTCCCCTTATCACCATTTCAATTTTAAATGGTAAACATTTTTTTCCAACAGAAACAGTTGGAGCTGGAGTATCCACTAACCAATTCGGACAGATGCTTCTGGTTGCATTCAACATATGTGCAGCAATTTGATTCAATACCTGCCCCTTAAAAGGTATGGGCCGGGGAAGGATGACATCAAAAGCGGAGATTCTGTCGGATGCCACCATCACCAGCCATTTATCTGCAATTGTATAAACATCTCTGACTTTTCCTTTATAAAATTGAGTTTGCCCCGGAAGCTGCATTTTTTTCATAATTCGAAATTAACAGGCAGTGTTTAAATCACGAAAAAATCAGGCTGCCAAATATCAACAAACAGCTACCATATCAGCATAAAATTAAATTTTCGGGAACAGCATACAATGCGTATTTTGCCCTCCATACGATCACTAAAACTACCAATATGAGAAAAAGCTACCGAGTGCTGGCGGCTTTGCTGTTCGCAAGTATTTATTCATTGACTTCTCTTGCGCAGAATACAACTATTTCTGGCAATGTTAGAAATGGAGTCAATAAAGATGTTGTTCCTGCAGTTTCTGTTACCATTAAAGGTTCTTCCTCCGGAACATTTACCGATGAAAAAGGAAACTTTAAATTAAACACCACACAACAACCACCTTTTACATTAATATTTACCTCTGTTGGTTTTGAACCTCAGGAAATAGTCGTTAACAATTCAAGAGATATTGTACAGGTTGATTTTGTTCCATCCTCCACCCTTGGGGTAGAAGTAGTTGTTTCAGCAAGCAGGGTTCCAGAACGTATTTTGGAATCACCTGTTTCCATTGAAAGAGTAAATCTTTCAAGTATTCGGAACACACCTGCGACCAGCTACTACGATATTTTTAGAAATACAAAAGGAGTTGACCTGACTACATCAAGTCTTACTTTTAATACAGTAAGTACACGAGGTTTTAATGGAAGCGGTAGTGCAAGGGTAAATCAGTTGATCGATGGTATGGATAACCAGGCGCCGGGTCTTAATTTTTCTGTTGGTAATGTAGTAGGGTTAACCGAACTGGATGTAGAAAGTATGGAACTTTTGCCTGGAGCATCATCTGTTTTATATGGCCCCGGTGGAATGAACGGTACGGTTCTTTTAAATAGTAAAAATCCATTCAAGTACCAGGGTTTGAGTTACCAGGTAAAAATGGGAATAAACCACACCGATAAAAGGCAGTTAAGCAAACCTGCTCCCTTTTATGATTGGACCGTTCGATGGGCTCAAAAAATTTCTGATAAAGCTGCATTTAAAATAGGGGTGCAGTTTGTGCATGCAAAAGACTGGATCGCTACTGATACTTCAAATTATTTGATTGGAGATGCCAGCGTAAATGACTATGGAAAAGTGGTTCCGGGAACGAGGCTTACTGATCCGAATTACGACGGAGTGAATGTATATGGTGATGAAACCTTTACTAACATAAAACCTATCGTTGGGCTTGTTGCTGCTGGATTGCGCCCTCAATTGCCCGCACAATTGCAGCCTCTGCTGGATCAACAGGTAGGCTTCATCAATGCTACTCCCGGTGCTATCAACGTGTCCCGTACTGGCTACCAGGAAAAAGAAGTTGTAAATAATAATACCATCAATGTAAAATTAAGTGGAGCATTCCATTATAAATTAACACCTAACCTGGAAGCGTCATTAACGGCGTATTGGGGTACGGGTAATACAGTTTATACTGGTAGCGACCGTTATTCATTTAAAGCTTTAAAAATCGGTCAATATAAATTTGAATTAAAACATAAGAATTGGTTTGTAAGAGCGTATACAACACAGGAAAATTCTGGCGAAGCGTATAACGCAACAATTACAACAAGAATTTTTAATGAAAAATGGAAGGCTAGTCCTACCTGGTATCAGCAATATGTAGTCGCTTTTTTGCAGGCTAAACTTGGGTTGCTTCCAGGATCAGGTCCTGCAGGAAATCCTTCCGATAACTTTAATGCGCATTTACTTGCGAGGGGAGTGGCCGATGTTGGCAGACCTGTCTCTGGTACCTCTGGTTTTACTGAATTATATGATCAGGTTCGTTCCATTCCTATCAAAAAAGGCGGTGGGTTATTGGTGGATGCCTCAGATTTGTATCATGCGGAAGGCCAATATAATTTTGGTCACCTTACTGGCAAGCTATTCGATTTGATCGCAGGAGCTTCCGTTAAAAGATATACACTTAATTCCGAGGGAACAATTTTTGCGGATTCGGCTGGAAGGATAAAGATTGATGAAATTGGTGCTTATGCGCAGATTTCAAAATCGCTTTTTAAGGAAAGAGTTAAATTTTCTGCAGCAGGAAGATTTGATAAGAATACAAATTTTGAAGGACGTTTTACTCCAAGATTTACGACCGTAATTAAATTAGTTCAGAATCATAATTTAAGAGGTTCTTACCAAACGGCTTATCGTTTTCCAACTACTCAAAATCAATGGATCAATCTACAGGTGGGCGGTGGTTCGATACTGTTAGGTGGGTTGCCTGGTCTGAGAGAATTCTATAAATTCCGTTCTGTCAGAACTTTAAATGATAACCCAAGCGGATTACCGGCTTATACGCTTGAAAGTGTTCGTGCAGGCGGAGCTCTTTTGCAGGTTGGTAACGTACCTGGTGCTATCGGGGCGTTAAAAGAAGCTCAGTTTGGAACTTACAAACCAGAAACGCTTCGTGCATTTGAAGTAGGTTATAAAGGATTGTTTCATAAAAGAATATTGGTTGATCTTTATGCATACTGGGGAAAATATGAGAATTTTCTGGGCCGCCAGATTGTTGTACAATCACTCAACAGCGCCAATCCGGTTGCTCCTTTTCTTGGACCAAGTAGAATTATTTCTGTTGCGGTTAATAGCGCCAGCAAAGTTAGTAGCTATGGATACGGAGGTAGTATCGACTGGATGCTTCCGCGTAATTTTATTGCAACTACCAATTTAACGTTTGATCGGTTAAAAGATCTTGCTCCAGGGTTTATTTCCTTTTTCAACGTTCCAACTTTTCGGTTAAATATGGGATTGAGTAATACAGGATTTGGGCATCAAAAGCTTTTTGGATTTTCTGTGATGATGAGAACCCAGGATGGTTTTTTCTATGAGAGCGATTTCCGCCAGGGAAGAGTAGAAGATTATACCTTGTTTGACGCACAGCTCAGTTATAAATTGCCGGCCAAACGTTCTATTGTAAAATTGGGAGGTACAAATATTTTGAATCGTTATTATAAATCAGCTTTTGGAAATCCTGAGGTAGGAGCAATTTATTATGTAAGCTTTGCCTATAACGTATTCTAAGATTTTAAAGATGGATTAATAAATAGAGGTTGTCTCCAAAAGTATTTTAAATATATTTTTATTGCAACAACACAAAGTCGCAACGCCTGATCTTCACTATTTCTTCTTTGCGTCGTAGTGCCTTTGCGAGATTTTATCGTCTTTTGGAGACAGCCTCCTTTTGTATGCATAGAAAATTTGAAATAATTCTTCTTTTCAACTTGATTATCTATTCGATAATTTACGTTATTAAAAAAATTCTTCGTGGTTTCGTGGCAACCTGATTAATTCTTCGCGTTTTCGTGGCAATATATTTTTTTCTTCGTGACTTTAATTATTAAAAAATTATTCATTGTTTCGCGGCAACCTGATTAGTTCTTCGAGCAATACAATTTTTGAAACAATTCTTCGCGTTTTCGTGGCAATCTGATTAATTCTTCGTGGTTTCGTGGCAACTTATTTTTTTCTTCGTGACTTTAATTATTAAAAGATTATTAGTGGTTTCGCGGTAACCTGATTAATTCTTCAGGGAATATAATTTTTGAAACAATTCTTCGCGGTTTCATGGCAACTTATTTTTTTCTTCGGCGACTTTAATTACTAAAAGATTCTTCGTGGTTTCGTGGCAACCTGATTAATTCTTCAGAGAATATAATTATTGAAAAAGTTCTTCGCGTTTTCGTGGCAACTTATTTTTTTCTTCGGCGACTTTAATTACTAAAAGATTCTTCGCGTTTTC
>JANNEK010000279.1:0-13512 GCA_031378605.1 Chitinophagaceae bacterium
GAGAGAAATTGATAAAAAAATTCTGATGAAGAGTGATTACCTCCGAAAAGAAGCTGAACTATATATCGATTATATTTCAAAAGGAGAAGACGTTAGTAAAAATCAATTTATGTGTAAGTCCCTCAAAGAAATTAATGAGGGAGGAAATTTATTAAATAAATGGGTCTACGATAAATCGACAGAAATACTCGCTAGCGGAAAGTTACTGGGTTTATTAGGTGGCGATCATAGTACACCTTTTGGATATTTGAAGGCAATAAGTGAGCAGGAAGGGATTTTTGGAATTTTACAAATTGATGCACACTGTGACTTGCGTAAGGCTTATGAAGGTTTTACGTATAGCCATGCCAGTATCATGTACAATGTGTTAAACGAAATTCCTCAAATTGAAAAACTTGTTCAAATTGGCGTTCGTGATTATTGTGAAGAGGAATGGTCGTACATAGTTTCCAGCAATCACAGGGTAGTCACTTATTTTGATAAAGATATTAAGGAGAAGCAATTTGAAGGAATGCTTTGGAAGCAAATTGCGGACGAAATGATAAGTCACCTGCCCAAAAAAGTATTCATAAGTTTTGATGTTGATGGCTTAGATCCCAAATACTGCCCGAATACCGGTACTCCTGTACCCGGCGGATTTGAAACAGAACAGTTATTCTATCTTTTTAAGCGAATTATTCAGAGTGGAAGAAAGATCATAGGGTTTGATTTAAATGAAACCGGCGTAAGCGAAAGTGAATGGGATGCGAATGTAAGCGCCCGCATATTATTTAAGTTGTGTAATTTACTGGTTGCAAGCAACCCCGCAGATTTATGATTTATCAGTATGTAGTTACTTTAAAAAACAAACAGACACAATACCTGGATATAACCGGATTTTTATTGTCATTTATTTCTGTTTTGTTCTTTATATTAGAAATGTTCAATACAAAAACTATTAGTATTCCTTATCTAATAGGCTCCGTTTTTATTCTCGGTCTTTTAAGTTGGAATATTTTTCGGGGCAAGATTCGAAAAATAAAGGTTTATTATAGCCGGTCGTTACTTATCGCGGCGCTTGTTTGGATGAAAATGCCTTTTTATCAGTGGCTTAGTTTTGTTTTTATTTTACTTGCTCTATTGGAGTACCAGGCAAAATATTCCATAGAAATTGGGTTTTCGGATTCGGAAATTCTAATGAATACGATTATAAAGAAAAAATATAAATGGACAGAGTTTTCAAACATTGTTTTGAAAGACGGCATACTGACACTTGATTTTGCAAACAATAAAATTTGGCAACGTGAAGTTGAAGACGATGAAGAGGATGATGCTGAAGAAATTGAATTCAACAATTATTGTAAAAAAAAGCTGTCTCTTGTTCAGGTTGCCTAATCAATTTTATTTATTTTATGGAAATTTTGTAGAGTAGCATCGTAGAAGCAAGCAAAACAAAACTGCATGGATGCTCTATTCCTTCCGGTTATTCATCCTCCATTTCAACAGTTAAGAAGAAATGCCAGGTTTCTCCATCTGGTTGCTGCCAGTTTAATTATTATTCATGCTGTTGGCCATCTTTTGCAACCCAACAGAAGCATGCTTTACTTTATTTGCCTGTTCCTGATTGCCTTCGATATCGTTATCCTTTTTATATCAAAACAAAATGGATTGACCGAACAGCCACGAATCAATCTTATCTTCAGGGTTATTGAATTTATTCTGTTGGTTGGAATGGGCGCTGAATTGATTTCAAAATCAATGGTGATAGCAGGTTCTATTCATATTATTATTGGCGTTGCTTATTGTTATCTTTCCTATTGTGAAAATACGGTATCAAAAGAGGAAAGAGTTAGCATTCATCATACCGGTGTTAGTGTACCCTCCTTACCAGAAGGTAAATTTTTTATCTGGTCAACTATTACACACCTCACTGCCAATTATTCATCAATTTCCATTGAAACATCTTTCGACAAATCCTATTATTTTGAATTCGAACATAATCTTCAATTCGAAGAAATGGATCAAATTCACGAGTTTTGCAGACATTATCTTGGTGTTCGTAATTAATTTTTGAAATTTTATTATTAGGTAAGAGGTTAAATTAATTTCAAAACGCCAGGCACAGCAAAGTCAATTGGAAATATCAAATTATGTCTGTATTACAACAATCGCCCTACCTTTTGTATAGTGATGGAAAGGGAATTATTTTTGAAGACACTTCATTATATGCCGTTGGTCGAAGTGGTTGGGATGCCATACCGGTGCAAAATGATGAATGGATGATACTTCCAGAAGGCGGCTCTTTATATGAATTACCTGGACGAAAAGGAATAGGGATAGATATTTTTAGCGGAGAAATGCGCATTTGTGAAAAAGGCTGGGCAGTTGCTGCATTCATACCTCCTGCGCATACTGGCTTATATCTGGCCGCTTACGAAACTAATACCGATGCTCCTATTCTTCCCTTGTTTTGTTACACCGCTGCAGGTTGGTTCGAAAATAAATTTTACGTTCCTGCTGTTAGGATAGAAAAAGATATCCGGCAGGAATGTGAAGGATATAAGCAAGATATTATTAACGCTGGTACTAAACAGTTATTAAATGCTTATCCCAACAATAGGCTTCTCAAACACTTAATGGAGAATTGTTGCCAAACCTATAGTTGTCCGGCAGCCCGCAATTTTGCATTAAGCCGTTGGGAATGCCCGGTGCCTACATCGCCTGCCTGTAATGCAAATTGTATAGGTTGTATTTCTTTTCAGCCGATTGAAGAGACAATCGTTTCGACGCAGGACCGATTAACATTTAAACCAACATCGGAGGAAATAGTAGAATTTACAGTGCCGCATTTACAAACAGCCCCATTTCCGATTATTAGTTTTGGACAGGGTTGCGAGGGCGAGCCGCTACTAATGGCAGATACGATCGCAGACGCAATTAAAGAAATTCGAAAACATACTGCCAATGGAAGTATAAATATTAATACCAACGGTTCAAAACCAGATGCGGTTAAGCTATTGTGTGAGGCAGGACTAAATAGTATTCGAGTTAGCACGAACTCGGTACGTAAACATATTTATGAAGCCTACTACCGTCCTAACAATTATATTTTTGAAGATTTGGCCGAAAGTATAAAAGTGGTAAGAAGTTTTGGTGGATGGGCAAGTATTAATTTTTTTGTTTTTCCGGGAATGACTGATTCTGTGGATGAATATGAAGCTCTTCGATTATTTATTAAGAATACAGATCTATCAATGATACAATGGCGCAATTTCAATATTGACCCCGATTGGTACCTTGGAAAAATAGGAGTTGCCGATCAGGGTGAAGTACTGGGAATGAAACAAATGATGGAACTTATTCAAGAGGAGTTTTCCGATTTAAAATTTGGGTATTTTAATCCATCTATCGAACGGATAAAGGGAAACTTCGAAAAAGATTTTGCGCAATAAAAACTACGCTCTTTTTTCATCTTCCGCCACAAGCTGCCGGGCCTCTTTAGCTAACTCATAACGCACACGCTTCATACGGCAAAACGTTTCAGGTGTTATTTCGAGGTATGATGCAAGTTGTTTTTGAGGAATTCTCTGTAATAGTTCTGGCTGCTTCTCGCAAAACAATAAAAACCGCTCTTTCTTTGAGTAACGAAGATTGTTCATCTTGTCAATATCTTTCTTCAAATAAAGAGTTGTCAGTATTCCACGAAATATTTTTTCAAGCCCTGGTATTTGAGTAAGTAAAAACTCTAAATCACTTCTTTTAATACCTATGCAAACGGTAGGCTCAATGGCTTCTATATTGAGAACTGAAGGAAGACCCGTGAAATAAGATACTGTTGATGTACAAATTTCATTTTCTTTAAAAAAACCCGAAATGATTTGTTCGTTATCCCTGCAAAAGTATTTTCTAAGAATCCCTTTAATTATATAATATATATTTTCTTCAACATCACCCTCCCTGATCAAAGCTTCTTTCGGCGATAACTGTTTTATAAAAAAATAAGAGCTGAATAATTCAAACTCCCGATCATTCAATTGATAGAATTGATTGAGATATTCCCGCAACAAACCATTTGAGTTGGTCATTTTTCAGTTTTTCTTTAAAAATATCAGCCGTATATGTACTTTCAACACTCCATAGACTGCGATCGATACATCATGGTTGCATAAACAACCAGGATTGTCGATAAAACTAACTAATGCCATTAAAAATCAGCTCGAAAAACGCTTATAACGGAATTCTATTTGCCGTTTTGGCAACGATCATCTGGTCAGGAAACTTTATTGTGGCCCGGGGGGTGATAAAAGATATCCCACCTATAAGTCTTGCGTTTTATCGCTGGTTAATGGGTACAATAATTATTACACCTTTTGCACTTAAACAGTTTAAAAAAGAAAAAGCAATTGTGGTTGCCAACTGGAAATCGATATTCTGGATTTCTCTTTTCGGAATTACAATCTATAATACCCTGATATATGTAGCTGCAAGATCGCTTCCTGCAATTGATCTCGCGTTAATAGGAACGACGTCCTCACCTGTGATGTCGATCATTCTGGCGGCTGTATTTTTAAAAGAAGCTATCAGACCCATTAGAATAGCTGGATTGTTACTTTGCATCTCTGGAATTCTCTTATTATTATCACAGGGTAGCTGGCAAAAATTAATACAATTTCATTTTTCCAATGGAGATTGGTGGATATTGCTTGCCGCTTTATCCTTTGCTATTTATAATATTCTTGTTCGAAAAAAGCCGCCTGGCATTAGTCCAATTAGTTTCATCTTTATTACTTTTTTGTCAGGCACAATTCTTTTGTTTCCGGCTTTTATCATTGAAACAAATACCGCATCAATACCTCCAATTACATGGAGTAATTCCTTATTGTTAATTGTATTATATCTTGGCCTTGGCAATTCAGTTTTATCTTTTTTATGTTGGAATGAAGCCATAGCCAGGTTAGGTGCCGGGCGAACTGCCCTTTTTGGAAATTTAATTCCCATTTTCAGCTCTATCGAAGCAGTTATTTTCCTGAACGAGAAAGTTACGAGCATTCATTTTATTAGCGGAATACTGGTTATCGGAGGATTGATCATTGCAAATTTGCGAAAAAAAGCTAGTGCATAATGACTTTATTTAATAGAGTAATGATCTCTTCGATATAGACAGTAACCCGGATGGGAAATAATAGAAGAGATATTAAACCCATGATGCTCACATTTTTTTTATTCCTGCCAAAGGTCAGGACTGGTTAGTTGTTCCTCGCCTACCCAAAATATATTAACATTTTATAAGTACCTCTTTATGCAAGTTGCATGTTTATTGCATCGTTAATAACAACTGTTGAAAACAATTAGGGCTCGAATAAAGAACAGCAGTTTACATTCGTATGGCAAATGTTATAGTAATCATGGATCAACAATTTGAATCAAAAAAAAATTGGCAGGCAACCAGCTATACAGTGGCTGTTTTATCAATTCTTCTGATTTTTTTTATTTTTTGGAAATGGCCGCTTCAATCCTTTGTTACTCCAATCTTGGAAGAAGGTATTGAAGTAAACCTGGGCAATAGCGATCAGGGATTGGGGGAAAATCAACCATTTTTACCCGGTAAGCCCGCGCCAACCGATCAGCAAGAATATACACCACCACCAAAAGCAGAAGTTTCGAAAGAGGAGGATGTAAAAGATATCGCGACTGATGATAAAGATAAAGACGCGCCGGAAATAAAGAAACCGCCAGTTACAAAGCCCGAGGCAACAAAGGTTCCTGATAAAGAGGTAGTGAAAAATAAACCTGTGAAGAATCCGGAACCTGTAAGTAATCCAACGCCACCTGCACCTAAACCGAAAGCTGTTTTCAAAGGAGTGGATGGAACAGGTACAGGAGGGAATGAAGCCGATAATTTTAAGAAAGGAGGAAACCAGGGTATTGCTGGAGGAAAAGGGGATCAGGGACGGCCAGGTGGTGATCCTGATTCCAAGAACTATAAGGGCGGTGGAAAAGGAAACGCTGGAATTAGTGTATCGCGTGGTTTGCAGGGTAGAACAATTGTGCGTACTCCATCCTTTGAAGATGAGTTTAATGAAAATGCTAAAGTAGCCGTAGATATTCGAATCGATGAAAACGGTACAGTTACTTCAGCAGAATACCAACCGAGAGGTTCAACCACCTCTGACCCTGGTATGAAAGCGATAGCGTTGCGTAAAGCAAGGCAAGTAAAGTTTAATGCAGGTAGCGCCGAGGCTGCTGGTACTATCGTTTTTAACTTTAGATTGAAAAATTAATAATCACTCTTCACAGTCAAAGAATTTGATCCATTATATGATTTAATTAATATTCTACAGCCTCGTCTTTATTGAGTCATAGTTATATCTATGGCTCTTATTTTTTAGTTTTGTGTTCGTTTATGAATTATCAGCAAACCATTGACTATCTGTTTACACGTCTTCCAATGTTCAGTCGAATTGGTGCAGCCGCCATTCGTAAAGATCTAATCAACATTTATGCCCTTTGCAGCGTGTTAGGGGATCCCCAGAAAAAACTTAAAACCATACATGTCGCTGGCACGAATGGAAAAGGTTCGACAAGCCATATGCTTGCAGCGATATTGCAAACAGCAGGCTATAAAACAGGTTTATACACTTCGCCGCATCTTTATAACTTCAGAGAAAGAATTCGATTGAATGGCGCCATGATTCCTGAACAATCGGTTGTCGAATTCACTAACTATATTGACCCTTTTATTAATGAAATCGATCCTTCGTTCTTTGAGATCTCGGTCGCTATGGCATTTGACTATTTTGCAAAAGAACAGGTAGATATTGCCGTTATTGAAGTTGGTTTAGGGGGTAGACTCGACAGTACCAATATTATTTCTCCCGAGTTATCAGTTATAACCAATATCGGGTACGACCATATGAATCTACTGGGAAATACCCTGCAAGAAATTGCTTTTGAAAAAGCGGGTATTATTAAGAAAAATACGCCGGTAGTAATTGGGGAATTGTTACCGGAAACAAAACCTGTTTTTGAAAAAATAGCTCTTGCGCTTGATGCTCCCATTCATATTTCAGGATTGAATAGAGCTATACTCGAATGGAAGTATGAGAAGTATCGTTCAACAGTAACCGTTGCGGACAGGCAAACGGGTGAGCAGGATATATTTCAACTTGATTTGCCCGGCTATTACCAAAATAAAAATCTTCTTTCCGTCCTTGAAACAATTCAACAATTACAGCAAAAAAACTGGAAGATTGATGATCGCTCCATTAAAGAAGGGCTTTCAAAAACAAAAAAATTAACCGGTCTTCAGGGAAGATGGGACCTGGTGCATACCCAACCAGATATCATTCTTGATGTTGCTCACAACGAAGATGGTATAAAACAATTAATCAGGCAATTAGAAATAGCGGATCATCATCATTTACATATAGTTTTAGGAATGGTGAAGGATAAGGAGATTGAAAAAATCCTTAAACTATTACCAACACAAGCGATGTATTATTTTACCAAAGCTCAAATACCACGAGCTTTGCCAGAAGATAAATTAGCTGAACTTGCCTGTTCGGTTGGATTAACAGGTAAGCATTTTCCGAATGTAAAAACTGCTTTAGATGCAGCAAAAGCAAACGCGCAATCTAATGATCTGATATTGGTTTGTGGGAGTGTATTTGTTGTAGGAGAAGTAGTGAGTTAGCGGAAAGAATAAAGAGATAGATGTTAGAATAAATTAGGGAATGAGAAAAGAGAAAAGAGATTTAAGTTCGAAGGAATTAGAAAGAGAAAAGAGTTAAAGAGATAGATGTTAGACGAAATGGAGAAAAGAAAAAGAGAAAAGAGCCTGAAGTAAAGAGATAAATGTTTGGAGAAATTTAATGATTAGAAAGAGAAAAGAGTTAAAGAGAATGAAGTTCGAAGGAATTAGAAAGAGAAAAGAGTTAAAGAGATAGATGTTAGACGAAATGGAGAAAAGAAAAAGAGAAAAGAGCCAGAAGTAAAGAGATAGATGTTTGGAGAAATTAGGTAATTAAAAAGAGAAAAGAGTGAAAGAGATTGAAGTTAGAAGAAATGGGGTAGTGAAAAAGAGAAAAGAGTCAAAAGAGAAAGAAGTTTGAAGTAACAAGATTATTTCAAAAATTACAATACTCATTTGCGAGTAAATTCAGCGCCAGATTGTACTCATCTTTTCCATCTTATTTGAACTTTAAAGGGTAAGTTCTCCTAACTTTTGAAATGCATAAAAACAAGCCGTTACGTGCATACTTTGAATAATTTGATTAGTAGTTAGCAGGTTTTTTAACTCGGCTATACTCACCAAATGAATTTCGATATCTTCATTATCATCGAGATGTTGATCACCGATTAACTCTCCTCCTCTTGCAAGAAATATATGCATCCAGTTATTATTAGTGGATGGATTAGCACATGTTTTTCCCAAGTATTCAAAAGAGGAAAAGGTATACCCTGTTTCTTCTTTCAATTCTCTTACAATTGCATCTTCAAGATTAGCGTCTGTATCATCTACACAACCTCCGGGCAATTCAAAAGAGGTTTCTCCAATACCATGTCGATATTGTTTCTCTAAAATTATTTTTCCTTCTTTTGTAAGAGCAAGTGCTGTGACCCAATTGGGAAATTCATATACATAATAGGGAGCAACTATTTTGCCATCGGGTCGTTCGCAGGTATCTTTTCTTACGGTAAACCACAAATCTTTAAAAAGATATTCCGACGAAAGTGTTTTCCAGTTCATGTGCTTTTGTAAATTAATAACTTCGATAATTACCTATTGATTTGCGTTAGACAATAGAACTATTTTTATCGAAACTTGCAGAATATTACCAACCCATTTTCTCGCGTAATGCAGTAATATGTCTCACATGGTGCAAGCCGTGCCAGGCATACATTCCAAGCAAAAACCATAGCGTCATTTGCTTATTTTGTTCTGGATGAACTACGGTCCTGTTCCATTGTTCGTCAGTTAAATGCAGCAGGCAAGCATGCCACCTGCTATGTAACGTATATAAAAGCGTTATTGAAATATTAATCGGAACCTTCTCCACGTCATCCAACTTTGCCCATTCTGCTTCTTTATAGGGTCGAATCATAGGATTCTCTTCAGTCAACCCCAATTTAAACCGGATATAAGCATTCATATGACTATCAGCGATATGATGAACCAACTGTTTTACCTTCCACCCTTCTTCGCGATATGGAGAATTTAATTGGTGTTCATCAAGGTTTTCAATGGCCTGTTCCAATAATGCCGGCAGAAATTGTATATCCTGTAACCATTTTCTTTTTTGATCAGTTGAATATGGGAGTGGTTCGTATTTACCAATGGGATAGCGTGGGTCCATGAGGTTTTTAAAAATTTAAATTAATATATAAATCAATAAATGAATAAAAATCGATATTATTTGTGTGGCTACCACTGTTGAAGAATCCAGCGAATATAATAAGTACTATACTCAATCTTCTCTCAATGTATGGCCTGTTAATTGTATAAACACATCTTCCAGGTTAGCCTGTTTTACCTCACGAGGGCGCTCAAAACCAGTGGCTACTAAATTGTCAATTAGTTTATCCGGGCTGTCAAGCGCAATTATTTTTCCTGAATCAATAATGGCCACCCGATCACACAACACTTCTGCTTCATCCATATAATGAGTAGTAATAATAATAGTAGTTCCTTTTGCGCGAATTCCTTTAATCAGTTCCCATAAGCTCCTCCTTGCCTGCGGATCTAAACCGGTAGTAGGTTCATCTAAAAAAATAATCTTAGGTTGATTGATAAGTGTGGTTGCAATTGAAAACCGTTGTTTTTGTCCACCACTTAATTCTTTGTATTTGGCTTTAGCTTTATCTCTTAGATTTACCAGATCGAGCAGTTCCAGCGGTGGTACATCTCTGTTATATAATCCGCAAAACAATGTAATTAACTCGGTAAGGTTCAATCCGGGATAATAACCTGATGTTTGCAATTGTACACCAATAATTTTCTTGATTTCGTTCGGATCCTTATCAAGGTTAAATCCATCAACCCAAATTTCACCGGATGTTTTATCGCGCAGCGTTTCAATTATTTCGAGCGTAGTCGACTTTCCTGCGCCATTAGGTCCCAGCAATCCAAATATTTCGCCTTCATTAACATCAAAACTAATTCCTTTAACCGCTTCAAAATTTCCATACTTTTTTACAAGCTCCTTTACAACAATTATCTTTTTTACCATAGTATCAATTTTGTTTTTTACAATTGCTCCCTTTCACCCAAATAAACACCGTAACTATCAGGCAAATTTTTTCAATTGCAACTCCATTTTTATATCAGCAGTCGTAAACGGGCTGTCTGTAACATCAATATTCTCAAATCCAAATTTACGGTACAATTGAATAGCGGTTTGTAATTGATGATTAGAAAACAAAAAAATCTTCGTTGCATTTAACTCTTTTGCTTTGCTAATACATTTTTCAATTAATAATTTACTAATCCCCTTGCCCTGCCATTGAGGAGCTACTGCCATTTTAGCCAATTCGAAAAACCCTTCTTTTTCTTTCATTAACGCCGCTGTACCCACAATATCATTACCGATTTTAGCGAGATAGATTGCTCCACCTGCATCAATAATAGTTACCTGTGGATCATTGAGTACTTCCAGATCATGGCTTTCGGTAAGATGGTATTTATCGAGCCATTCCAGATTTAACCCTTTAAATTCGGAAGCATAGTGGTGTGAATACTCAATGATTTCAACCATATTTAATAATTAATAAAAAATCTGTACCCAAAAAAACAAAACAACAAATTGCAAAAACAAATACGATAATAGTCAAAACTAATTTATAGCTATTCTGCCGACAAAAATACCTCCAGTTCTCCCATCATTCCTTTACTACCTATAAACAATGCTGATCGTTGATGGAGTTCGGTTGGTTCTATATCCAGGATCCGTTGTTTGCCATTAGTGGCCCGCCCGCCCGCAACTTCCATGATAAAGGCACATGGGTTGCATTCATACAATAATCTCAATTTTCCTTTTGGCTTATCGATCGTTCCAGGGTACATAAAAATTCCCCCCTTTATTAGATTACGATGTACATCGGCCACCATACTGCCAATATAACGTTGTGTATAAGGGCCACCGGTTGTTTTATCTTTTTTCTGACAGGCAGTAATATATTTCTTAACCCCCTCTTCATATTGAAAGAAGTTGCCATGATTTACAGAGTAAATTTTACCGAAATCGGGGCAAACAATCGAGGGATGACTCATTGTAAATTCTCCAATTGATGGATCGAGTGTAAAACCATTGGCGCCTCGTCGGGTTGCGTATACAAGCATGGTGGAAGATCCATAAACGATATATCCTGCAGCTACCTGTTTATTGCCTGGCTGCAAAAAATCATCAATCGTAACTGCCATTCCTTTTTCGGTTACCCTGCGATACACACTGAAAATAGTACCGATGGAAACATTGGTATCAATATTTCCACTTCCATCCAATGGATCAAATAAGCAAACATATTTCGAATTATTACTAACCGGATCGTCGAATGCACAAAATTCATCCAGTTCTTCGCTCGCAATTCCTCCACAACTTATCCCATGCTTCAAAACTCCCATAAATTGATTGTTCGCATAGATATCCAACTTCTTTACATCCTCACCCTGAACATTAATTGTTCCTGCATCGCCCAAAATATCTACGAGGCCAGCTTTATTCACTTCTACATTTACTCTTTTAGCAGCCAAACCAATATCTCTTAAAAGACTGGCCAATTCGCCGGTGGCATGAGGGAAATCACGCATTTGCTGAATTGTAAATTCATCCAGTGTTTGAACTTTACGGTTGACATTCATACAAGCAAGTTTTGGTTAAATTCACATTGAAGCAAAATTAAGGGAATGAATTTGGGTGGAAAATTTAGTTAGTCCGATGAAAGAAGTAACCTTGAAAACAATTCAGAATATCCGATTTTTGCATTCATTCATCAAAAAGGTTAACGCTTACATTAAACGTTTTAATCGATAATCTTTTAAACAACTAAATAGTTACATGAAGGTATTTAAATTCGGCGGCGCCAGTGTAAACAATGTAGAACGGATTCAAAATTTAGCAGCAATTCTTCGAAATTATACAACAGAAAAATTATTGATCGTTGTATCGGCCATGGGAAAAACTACCAATGCACTTGAAAAAGTAACTGCAGCATTTTATGAAGGAAAAAAAGAAGAGGCGCTGCAATTATTCGGGCAGGTAAAACAACAACACCTCACTACCTCAAAATACCTGTTGGTTACCCATTACCTTACTTGTGAAAAAAAACTGGAAGCAATATTTACTGAAGTAGAATGGATGCTGCATGATAAACCTGTTCGGGATTATGATTACTACTATGATCAAATAGTATGTACCGGCGAATTACTGTCCACTACCATCATAAGTGCATACCTCAACGAAAACAATATAAAAAACTATTGGATAGACGTGCGGGATATTTTTAGAACGGATGATAATTTTAGAGAGGCTGCCATAGACTGGGATTTTACCACACAAAAAGTGGAAACAACAATTATTCCTTTGTATACAGATAATGCAATTGTTATTACACAAGGATTCATTGGTTCTACCGATGAAAATGAAAGTACCACTTTAGGAAGAGAAGGCAGCGATTATTCGGCAGCGGTATTTGCCAATATGCTAAATGCAGAGAGCCAAACAATATGGAAAGATGTAGAAGGGGTTATGAATGCAGACCCAAAACAATATCCCGACGCACAATTAATTTCTGCATTGAATTATGATGAAGTAATTGAAATGGCTTATTATGGCGCGCAGGTTATTCACCCCAAAACGATAAAACCATTGCAGAACAAAGGAATTCCTCTTTATGTGAAATGTTTTGGATATCCATTGTTGCCGGGCACAGTGATCCATAATAAACCTCTTAAAAATTTACCTCCTATAATTGTTGTGAAAAAAGATCAGGTATTGTTATATCTCCATTCAAAAGATTTTTCATTTGTAGGGGAAAAACCGATGGCTGAACTCTACGATATGTTTGCTTCTCTTAGAATGAAGCCCAACCTTATGCAAACTGGTGCAGTTTCAATTCAGGTGTGCCTTGATGATCACCACGATAAAATTGAAAAATTAGCACTTGCAGCTTCTGCCAGTTTCGAAGTAAGCGTGGAGCGTGGACTAATTCTTATCACTATTCGCCATTATACTTTAGCGACCATAGATCAACTGATTAGTAATCGAAAGATTGTTTTTAAGCAACAATCACCCGAAACGATCCAGGTGCTGGCCTATTAATTGAAAATGAATTAATCAATGATTAGAAAATGGTTAAAATTTCTCATTCCTTCTATAGTAATGAAAATAATCCGCTACGATTATAAATATGGCTGGCATGGAGATTATAAAGATTGGGCCGATGCCCTTGCTAAAAGTAATGGTTACCAGCAAGATGATATACTTGATAAAATTAAGGCAGCAGCTCTCAAAGTAAAAAATGGTGAAGCCGCGTTTG
>JANNEK010000331.1:0-9002 GCA_031378605.1 Chitinophagaceae bacterium
GTAAACTGTACATGAGCCTTAGTATTAACTTGTCGGCAAGCGATAAAAACGAACTAAGCAATGTTCCTGTGTTAAGCAGTCGCGAAAAAGAAGTGTTGCAATTAATTGCTGATGGATTTACCAACCCCCAGATTGCGGCAAAGCTCTTTATCAGTTTACACACGGTGGATAGCCACCGAAAAAATCTGCTAACTAAATTTGATGTAAACAATACGGCCAGCTTAATTAAAATAGCGGTAAGAAATAATATGATTTAAATATAGGATACGCAACCAGCAAAACCGAATGATTGGTTACTCTGTCTATAGACTTTACTTATTTTTCGATACGTTTATATAGGCATTATTCATTTTTCTATATAGTAAGTTAGAAAGTTACTAAGTGCTTGTTGATGAATTAATATACCGGCACATTGCTAAATTGACATTTTAATTCTCCCGAGAAGCCGGTGGTAAATGTTTCCAGCATCGCATCTCCATTTTTTATTGGTTTCAAGCCCTCAATCATGATACCGATCGTAGAATAACCGGCAGCGATGCATCTTCCCGATTGAAGTTCCATTTGCAGTGTTGTTCAATAATACAGAAATCGGGCCTTGCACTTCTACACTAACTTTATCTAACGGCAGTAACCAAAAAACAGTTACTGTAGAAGAAAATACGGGTATGCAAATAATGCCTAACCCGAACCACGGAACATTTGCAGTTCAGTTAACGAACCTGAAGGTAACAGAGCTAAGAGTAGTGGACCAGCGTGGAAGAATTATTATTAGTAAGAAACTTAATGAAACAGCTCTCACTCAGCGTATCGAAATGAATGTGGGATCGGTTGCCAAAGGAATGTATATGGTTCAGGCGATAGGGAAAGAAGGAATGTACAGTGTTAAGATGGTGATTCAATAACAAATAGGAAATTTCAAAATCGTAAAGTAGTTTCAATTTAAATTGATATGGCTTTACGATTTTTTACAATAGTTTGTTTATGTTTATTGAGTAGCTATGTTGGTGATATATTAAAGCAGAACGCTTATTTTTTGTGGATTAAGCTTTTATTTTACTTTACCCAACATATAATGTTCGCTGCTGTATTTTTTATTTAATATATGTAAAATTCGACCTCCTTTTGTAGCCTCAAACCATGCAGAGAAGTTAGAAATTTTACCATTCTGGTCAGTCGTGCTTACCTCCCAATTACTTACTGAGTATTTGCCATTTTCTTTTTCTGATGTATAGATGTTATTATTAACTGCTTTTACTTCTGTTTTGTAAGAGCTTGCATTAGTAAAAAGGTATTTAAGATTTGAGACGGTGATGTTCATGCCTGCATAGTCACCGGTGGAAACATAATAATATTGTGTAAATGCACCTGCACCTTCCTGCCAGGTACCAATCAAATCATTTTTGCCAATAGCAAAACGATTATAGCCAGACATGTTTTCAATTTTGTCCATTGTTGGAAAATGTTGCTGAAATTCATTTCTTGCTGGAGTAACTATTTCATAACAATAGGCCACCCCATTTTTTGGAATAACACGAAAACTAATAAATACGTTTTTGCCAGATGAATTTTCTGTTGCATCGGCTTGTATAAAATAATAGGGAAAGTCTTTTGTAACACTGTAAACCGTAGGATACAAATTTTTAATAGTGTATTTGGTGGCAGCAAATTGGTTCCAGCATGTATTGATAATATCCATTCGTATTTCATCAGTCATAGTAATTCCAAAATGAAGCAACACAATTGTATTGCCTTTTGAAACTTCCACCCAATCATTTTTTATTACTCCGTGCCACCCGTCATCAAAATTACTGGTTAAGAATGAATATCCATTTAAGGTGGTTGTTTGAGCAATGACGTTTGTATTATTAGATGATACATTATTAGTATTTGGTATTTTTAAATTGACAGATGCCAACAGTTTTTCAATATCTGGCATATAATCATTGCTGTTGGTAAGAGAAACAATACTAATTGTTTTGCCAAAACCAGCAATGGTGGTAAGCATGGCTTTTGCAACTTTATTGTTAAATGAAAATTTTCCGAAACCGGCTTTTATTTGCCAGCCATTAGCTTCCTTTGCATCATTAACCTGCGGGCCTTCGGTTATCTGGTAAGCAGTAGCAATCAGTTCCTGCCATTCATTTTCAAAATTTTGCTGAATGCTTGCTTTACTATCGATACTTTTATAAATTGATATACGGCACCAGGTCTTTTTTTTATTGTCTGAAATTAGATACCCGGTTACATTTTTTTTCACTTCTTTTTTCCATCCCTTGGGTGGAATATAGGTAACTAAGTCAAAAGTTTCTTTTTGTGCAAATGATATGAGTGCAGAAACACACAAAAAACAAAGGAGCGATATTTTTTTCATGATACATTTTTTATAAACCAAAAATATTCTTGTGGCCAATTATTTTCTATCTTGTAAAACAGAGATTTTAGTCCTTTGTAATTTTAATATTACTGATATACGATTTGTCATTGGCATCAGTAGTACCATCTTTCCAAACCAATGAATTAAAAACCATGCCTTGCGGTAATATATATTCCTGACTGATATCTTTTTTATATTTATCTAAATAGGGTATTTGTTTTTCGTTGATAAAGACAAAAAATTTGTTGCCTATTTTTTTAAATGTGATATGGGCTTTTCTTTTTTTACTTGTAAAATCGTTGAAAACCATTTCTGCATAAATAGCGTCATATTTTATATTCCGGGGCAGTTGTAGTTTTAGGGATGCACTGCCGGCATAACTGCTTAAGTATTGGTCATTAACGGCTCCAACGCTAATTGATATTAAAGTAGCGTTTTCTTTATCGGTCAGTTCAACATTAATATATCCACCGGTTTGCCCGCTAAAATCGCTGGTGGCTACATCAAAGTCAAGCGTAAAATTTTGTGGTAATGGTAATTTAAGAGATGTTGAATTAAGGGAATTACCTCTTCCAAATTGTATCCATTTACCGGGGTAATCTTTCAACGTGGTAACAATAGAACTGCCGCCACCACTTGTATTGGCTGATGAATACCACCCTGCCGGTTTTGTATTTATTTCGTTTGTAGAAAAATCATCCATAAAATGAACGCCTGCGGGGAATACAACTGTAGGCACTTTGGTATATCCCTTTTTCCTGTACTTATCCAAAGTGGCATTCAGCAATTCTTCATTAGCAGGTTTATAGGGTTTACCTTTTACTTTTTCCGTGTTAAAAAAATAATCATATACATAGTCATAATTGAAATGCTCTGTTAAAGCCCTGTACATTTCATACAGTTGGTTTCCATCTTGTTTTGTTTTATAAGGGAAACTTACCGCAATCCATTGTGGCTTGTCGGAATTACATTTTTGCATAACGTCTGCCTCAATTTTATAAACAGGATAATAGGGATTTTCAAATGGGTCAATGTCTCCATAAAAATTCTGAATATCGGGTTGCATATGTTTTAGTAGTGCAGGTTCATTTAAAGTGGTTTTATGTTTTTCTATTAATTGTTTTATTGTATTTCTGAATCGGCGGTCATAATTTTCGAGATGATAATTATACGCATCATCCCTGCTTTTTTGGTTTCTGCTGTCATTTCCGGGCCACTGTTTGGCGATTTTCTCTTTTTCTTTTTGCAGGTTTCTGTCTAATGCTTCTTCAGCCAATTTTAGATATTCGCCTTTAGTAACAGCTACAATAGGAAGTTTATTACCCGGTACTAAATAAACAGTGTGCACCTCATTTATCCACGGCAGGTATTTGTAAACGTTAGGATGAATTTTAGGGTCTCTGTTACTAAACTCTTTTGGGTTTCGTTCATTAGGAATGTATCCATTGGGTGGCCAGGTAAAGAGGTATTGATTAGGTTTATTTATAAAGTAGATTGGATAACTGCCGGGGATAGCATTTGCATAAACAGCAAAGGGGGTGTATTCTTCACTCACCGGTTTAAAATGGCCTTTGGCATCAAGATATTCAGGGCTAAAACTTACACTCCAGACCCGGAAGGCTGCACCATAATAATGTTGGTTAAAAGCAGTTTCACTTGCACCAATTACTCTTTGGAAAGTGCCTAATCCGCCTACGGGTATATAACTTTTTTGCATCCAGCCTATAACGGTGGCCACCAGTTCTTTCTGTTTTGCAGTAAATATGCGCCCCTTAATCTGAGAAGCCTCTCGTTTATTATCATCCAACTTGGTGTACCAGCCCAAAACACTGTCTTCAATTATTTGTTCGTTGGAGCGTTGGGCTGATGAGCTAATGGCCGATGAAGAAATGAATAAAAGCAGGATAATTTTTCTCATTGTTTATTTGTTATCACTTTTATAAACCTTTGACATTAATGGAACCTTTGCCACTAACCAAACTTATTGTTCCTCCTATCCCAACATCGATAGATACATCACTAATACCCAGCCCAAGCATTGAGGAAGGTGTACCAGCTGCTTCACTTGCTTCACCAATAATGTTTGTACCAACTCCAGCTTTTACTGCACCGGTTACATACACATCTTTTACACCGGTACGGTCTATTTCTATTCCTATTCTTGTGCCTGCAGAAACTTCTATACTCAGCGGTCCCACTTTTATATCTTTACCAATTTTAGCCCCTACTTCCACATTACATCCCATAAACTGATCGGCAAATGTTTCTTTATCCATATCCTGTTTTAATCCAAATTTTATAACAGCTAAATCCAGCTCTGTGGTAAAGCGGCTGCAATCCATTTTCATTTTTCCTACCGGGAAACTAATCTCACTATGGTACTGGCAGGCTACATCATCAAACTGCGAAAGTTTGCCAGCTTTGCCTTGTGGCGGTTTTGCACATTTGTATTTGGTAATTGAAATAAAAGTAAAGGGAGATTCGGCGGAAAGTGCAGCCAACCACGAAATTTTTGCTTGCAATTTTTTTACTTCAAAATTTTCCGGCCATTCGGAATACATCTGCCAGTGGGTTACTTCATTCAGCAAATTTTTTGATAGTTCAAGGGTTTCTTTAAAAAACGATTCCATTGTGCCATTAACTGCTCTCAGGTATTTGTCACTTACTTCTTTATATTTTGGGCAAAAATCTTTATTGGGCAATCCTTCACCAGTTTGTTCTAAATCTTCTTCCCGCAGTTTTTCCATTTCTTTTTCATATTGTTCTTCTAATATCACACCGCTTCCTTCGGCAAACTTTACAACTTTTTTCATCACTTCTCCATACTTCCGCCAGTTTTCTTCTACAACTTCATTTTGTTTAAGTATTGCTGCTGTTGCATGTAAAGGTACCATAGTAAGCACCCCCTGCGGACTACCGGCATTTATACTTGCTTTTATCATGTTCATATTTTCATTGATTCTTTTTTGATACATCTCTTCAGCAAGTTTAATGGCTGATTTCAGTTGATTGTCTAAAGTTGCCGCTTGTGTTTTTAGTTGCCTGCGGTAGATTTCCCATACAGGTTCCAAAGCAATACATTCATCAACCGACATCGGGAAGGGCGGAGGGGCAGAGCCACCAAGGTTTAATGGATCGGCTTTAGGATTTTTAGGAAGCGAAACTTCTTTGCTGGTAAGTTTGTGTCCCAGCTTGCGCAGCCTTTCTTCTTTTTCTTCTGAATAAGAATGAAGGATAGATTTTTTTACCAGGTTAACAGCTTCTGTTTTATTGCCTTTTTCTTCTTCAATAAACGATTTGGTAAGATTGGCCTGCGGATGATAAGCATAAATGCGAATAGTACTGTCTAAATATTTTTCTGCTTTTACCATATCCCCTAAACCAAACCATGCCTGCCCCAAATTATTTAAAATGGTGCTGTTGAGTGGGTATTTTGTGTTGAGATAATTCAGTACTGGAATTGCTGATTGCTGTATACCGCACATGGAAAGCATAGAGGCATAGTTAGCAAGGTTATCCGTATTACTATTGTCCTCTTTACAAATTTTGCCCATAATATATAATGCCGGTTGCAGGCGCCCCATTATCCATAAACCAGCTGCAGTGTTGCCAATAGCATCACTGTTTTTTCCGGTTGATTTTAATTGTGCATATATTTTTTCTGCCAGTGTTTTTGATTCTGGCCTGAGTAATGTAATTGTTTTACTGTTTACACTATTTAAGAAAGATCCAATGCTGCTTCCAGTTAAAGGAGATTTGGATATAGTATTAATTCTTGCGTCATCTTTTTTTGGTACAATAAGGTTTTCAATTTCCCAGGCAGCTGCCAGTTGCTTATCACTCACTTTTGGAGTATTTTTAAGAGAGGGCATTTTAATCCCCAGGCTATCCATCATCTTTTTATCTTCAGGATCCAGGTTATCCATTTCTTTCTGTGCTTCTTTCATCATCTCCTCCATTTCTTTTTGGGTAGGGGGCTTTTCTTTTGGCTTTGGTTTGATTTGTGCAAAGGCCGTACTCATAGGCAACAGCAGGACAAATGCAAAAAGATATTTTTTCTTTTTGTTATTTTATCTAGTGAGGGTTTTTGAAAATTTTTCTACTGGCCCTTTAAAAGATTTATCGCTCATTTAAAATACTTCGCAGGCGGTTATCATATTTTTTCTAATGAGTGCAACATTCTGTTGCATGACTTGTTATTTGTTTTTGGTTTGAATTGATTTTAATAGTAGTAGAAAGGGAAAATCATATTATCTGGATTGAAATTTTATTATTTTCAGTTTAATCAGAATAATATTCACATAATAGGGGAATTCTATTAATAAAATACTAGTTTGGAAAAACCTGTATAATTGCCCTTGCTGTAATATTACTACTGCAATCACCATCCGTATCATTAACTCTTTCCAGATAAGCTTCTATACTATAGAAGCCTTGTTGCTGATTAACGGAAAGTAAAGCACTAGCCGATGAATAGGTGCCATTTGGAACCTCTCCATGGCCATTGGCGTTTTCCAACAATTGATTAAGGGAATTAAAAATTAAAATTTTCAAATAATATCTCGAAGTTCCAAAACTTGAACTATTTACGATTAAACTTGAATTAATTACAATGGTGCTGGATTGGTCAAGAGTGACAAGTTGATTGTTCAAACCCGGAATAGGCACACTGAATACACCCGGCCCGCCAAAAAAAACAATGTTCTGATTATTTTGCACACCCATAAAACCAAGCAGGGCCGTGTTATCAGCTTTATAAAGCCATACGCCGGCGGCGCCGCCAACTAAATCAGTGCTTTCATTTTTTAATATGAGCCTTCCATTTAAACTCATACCATCATAACCCACGTTATTTATTATATGCATTCTTTCCGTAAAATTATTGCTTGCACCATGGCCAAATGCAATATTTGATGCTGCCAAATCGGTGTGTATTTGCAGTAAAGCACTTTGTATGCCAAAACCATAATGATTGCCACTATTTCCATATAGCGAAATTTTATCCCCAGTTATATTGGAAAAATTTAGAGGAAATCCAGGGGAGGTGGTACCGATGCCTACGTTTTGCGCAACGGTAAAAATGAAGGAGGTGAGAGTTGTGAGAAGTATAACTATCTTTTTCATAATTACTTTTAACAATTGTGAACTAAAAATAACCATGCGTGCGATATTTATATATCCCCTAAAAACATGATATTCTCAAAAAAAATCTGCGACGCCCGGCGCCGCAGATTGCAGGAAAGGTTTAATGGTCAGGTTAGTTCTTAATAAATGGAATGGTTTGCGTTGTTCGATCTTTTTGGATTACCTGCAAGAAATAAACTCCGTTCTTTAGCCGGCTGATATCATATCGCTGCTGGTTAGTTGCTTTGAGTGCCAGTACTAATTTTCCTTCTGAACTAAGTACTGATAGATCACTTATTTCACTTGTTGATATATTTTTTAATTCAATAAATTGGCTGGATGGGTTTGGATACAGCACCAGCTCCTGATGAATTTTCCTGCTCACTTTTATAATTGGGCTGTAGGTGAACTTACCATCATTATCTGACTGTTTCAATCGATAATATACTATTGAACCAACAGGTGATTTGTGTACGAACGCATATTGATGTTTTCCACTGGTATTTGCTGCTTTCACTAATCCCACTTTATTGAAATTACTACCGTCGTTACTGAATTCAATATCAAAATGCGAAGTATTCACTTCATTATCGGTTATCCAGTTTAGGAGCACATCATCTTGCTTTGGTATTGCTGTGAAGGAAAGTAAAGAAAGAGGTAGTCCTCCAAATTCACTGGTAACTGTAAAAGGTGAAAAGCTATTGTATCCTGCCTGTGATCTACTGTATCGCCCGATTGAATCTTGCAATGCAGCACCCAGGTTACCCAATTGCCAACTGCTTGTAAAATGAGCAGCTCTGCTTGCATTCCTGTCGAAACCTGGCAATTCATCACTTGTATTCCAGAAAAATTCAACCGTGGCATTACTTCCTCCCGGCGTTTGCTCTTCAATTAACCAGGTTCGGTTAAGGGTTCCTGTTTTAATAGTATCTCCTGCATTTCCATTCCTTAACAAATAAGGTTGTACCCTTACCGTATAGTTATCAGGTGTACCCGCATTACTGATTTTTACAAAGTTTGTTTTGAACATAGAAGGACCTACCGGGTATACATTTTGTGTATTGCTGTTGATGATGGTTAACCTGCCTGTACCGTTTGTTATCACGAAATGGGAAGTATCCACGTTTACAATATTTCCATTTACGGTTAAATCAAAATCCCCCAACAAAATCTTACCACCAATCCATCCTGGTAATTGTTGTGGTGCTCCCGCTTTCATATCGAGATTACTCACGATCAGGCTTGCCTTCATTTTTGCCACTGTACTAAATGGCAGCGTATCGGTATTGTTCAGGAGGTTTGATTCAAGTGGTGAACAGTTTAGAATTTCTGCCACTACATAGCCCGAATCGATGGCGAAGAACATCTTTTTAAAGATTGTTGTATTGTCGCCTGCTACCAGTGTAAACTGAACACTGTCGATAGCCGTTAGTGAACCTGCTCCGTCAAATATTTTGAGCCTCGCCCAGGCAGTTCCCGCATTGGTACCGGAGTTTCTTATTTG
>JANNEK010000354.1:0-1757 GCA_031378605.1 Chitinophagaceae bacterium
GATGAAGTAATAGCTGCATTAAAAAAAGTTCCCGTTGATAAATTGGCTGATTTAAAGAGAAACAGATCGGGTGCTCATATTTTAAAAACAGTTTTCCTATTAGAACCAAACGAAAATAAAATTCCATACGTTAACGCCGCACATAGTAGTAAAGGATACGACAATGAAAAAACGGTTCTTGATTTTGAAATTGTAGTAACCTCTTTCTCAAAAAATAACATTATAGCAGAATCTCAAGACGATCATATTATAAGATTACTCAAGATTACCGATACAATAGAGGTAACGGAAAAATCAGAGGCCCTTCTTACATACCTCAAAAATAACATTGGAAATGTGCAGTTATTTTCACTAAGCATCAATGATGCCGGAGAAAGGATATATATGCTTACACTAAACGATCATAAGACCTATAAAATGACCAGCAAATTATTATCGTTGCTGGAAAAAGGGAAATCTCAAAAAGATACTATTCGTTTATCGCCCGATGAATTTGAAAAAAAGTTTAACGAATTGCTCAACAAAAAAATAATTTTTTCCACTTCTGAGGTTTCGCCATTTATCTACCTATCGCAAAAAGATGATCCAAATGTATATTTCGTAACCATAGAAGAATTTAAGGCTTTAAAAGAAAAAAATAAAGCCCTTAAACAAACAGAAAAAAACGATGTCCTTTTCCTGAAAGTAGAGATAGAACCTGCTTACCCAGGGGGAGATTCAGCCTGGGTAAGATTTCTAAATAAAAATCTTATTTACCCTCAGTTAGCAATTGATAAAGAAATTTCTGGAAAAGTCATTGTTCAGTTTATAGTTGATAAGGATGGAAAAGTAAGTAATATCAAAGCTATCGATGGTCCTGTTGAACTAAAAGAAGAGGCAGAACGCATGATAAGACTTAGTGATAAATGGTCTCCTGCGTTACAAAATGGCAGAATCGTAAAATCATATAAAAAACAAGCAATCACATTTATGCTAGAAGAAGGGAGGTAAATATACATGGCTGGTGAAGATACCCATGCATATTTAATTATTAATACTAATCAATAAAAAATCGTCGCCTAATCTTTCTTTACCACCTGCTTGTGTCGGCTTTTACCCATGGCTGGTGTCCCACCAGCCATGAAATTTCTCCCACCAGCCATGAAATTTCTCAATAAACAATCGTCTCCTCACCTATTTTCAAAATCAGTTCCTTTTTTTCTGACGCTTCTACCCTCCCAATAATTTTTGCTTCAATACCTAATTGGGTACCGGCTTTTATCAATGCATCGGCCGATTTTTCATCGGTAAATATTTCTAATCGATGCCCCATATTAAATACCTGGTACATTTCGCGGTTATTGCTGCCCGATGCTTTTTGTAATAAGTTGAAGACAAGTGGAATCTCAAACAAATTATCTTTTATTATTTTAAAATTGCCGGGCAAATATTTCAGGCATTTTGTTTGTCCGCCCCCGCTGCAATGCACCAACCCATGTATAGCATCAAAATGTTCCTGCAACAGGATTTTCATCAATGGCGCATAGGTTCTTGTAGGACTTAACAACAAATTGCCAATGGTAAGTTGGGAGGCAGCAGCCGGGAGTTGTGAGCCGGGAGCCAATCCATCGGGTACATCCTGTAATTTGTATGGGCCAATATACACCACGCTCTCATCCAACTTTGTATCGTACGATTCGGGGAATTGAGCACCATAGGTTTTGTGTAAGGCATCGTGCCGGGCACTGGTTAATCCATTACTGGCAATACCACTATTA
>JANNEK010000361.1:0-2147 GCA_031378605.1 Chitinophagaceae bacterium
CTAAAAATGGGGATGACATGAAAATACCTGAAGATTGCAGCTAACAGTTTATTGGAAAATATTCCTGCATTGCCGACAAACCCTATTCTCTTCTTTGTATGGGCTGCAATGATCAACGGATCCATGAGGGTATTGGGGTGATTAGCAACGATGATCACAGGACCCTGTTCGGGAATATTCTCGCGTCCTGACACAACAATCTTCTTAAAGAAGACGGCCAGGGATAGCTTAATAATTCCTATGAAAGCCCGGTAAATCATGTCAGATTTTCCTTAAGCCTGGCAGATTGAAGAACAATCAAGCCTCCAATAAAGAATATGGACATGAAGACCATGCTGTTGCGCATGCTTCCAGTAACTTGATCGATTATTCCATAAGACAATGAACCGATGACAATCGCCAGCTTTTCTGTGATATCGTAAAAACTAAAGTAGGACGCTGTGTCCTTGGTGTCGCCAGGAATCAGTTTAGCATATGTAGCCCTGGAAATGGATTGTATTCCACCCATCACAAAGCCCAGGAAAGCAGCCAGTCCGTAAAATGAAAACTTATCCTTTAAAAAATACCCAACTATGCAGATAAAAATCCAAACTATCAACGTGATACCGATAGCAAAACCGTTGCCTTTCCTGTTGGATACCCAGGCAAAGAAAAATGCCCCGGCAACCGCCAATATTTGCAACGTCAGAACCACATAAATCATTTCATCAGCGCCCATTCCTATTTCTTTATCTCCAAACAACGGCGCCAGCAGCATGACTGTTTGGACTCCCATACTGTAAAGAAAGAAAGACGTAAGAAACCGCTTCATTACTTTTCTACTGCCCACAGAAATCAATACTTTCCTTAATTCCCTGATTCCATTCCCCAGAATTTCCAGCGAGATGGACTTGCCGGTAGCCCTGTCCTTCAAATAATAAAATGCAATTTGCGAGAACCCTACCCACCAAATGCCTACCAGGATAAATCCAAATTGCGTGGCAGAACGTCCATTCGAAAAGCCAAAAAATTCAAAATTCTGATAGAGCGCCAGGTTAAAGACCAACAAAATAACACTTCCGATGTAACCCATGGAAAAGCCCCTCGCGCTTACTTTATCCATCTTGTCAGGAGACGCTACCTCCGGCAAAAAGCCATTATAAAACACCAAAGATCCTGCATATCCCACGCTGGCCAGCACGGAACACATGATTCCGTATTCAACATTTTCACCCGTAAAAAAATAAAGCCCCATGCAGGCGCATGAGCCCATGTAGGTGAAAAACTGCATGAATCGCTTTTTTAGTCCGCCATAGTCGGCTATACCTGAAAGAATGGGAGAAAGAAATACAATTAACAGGTAGGAAAATGAAATTGCATAAGAATAGAGAACGGAGTTACTAATTGGTGAACCAAAAAATTGTACGATTTCACCTCCGAAGGCCTCTTGCGTAGTGCCCAAATAGTAAATGGGAAATATGGCCGTGGTTACGATGAGATTATATACAGAGTTAGACCAATCATACGAGGCCCAGGCATTGATGAGACGTTTATCGTTTTTTTCCAACATGTTTGATTGGTTATCGGATTAGCCCAAGAGTTTGCAAACAATTTAGTGAGCTCATCATGCCTGGTTATTTTGGAAAGATAAGCAGAAACCAGTCTGCCTGAAGCGATTGCTGATTTGAATGCCAGCTGACTTTATTATCCATGCATTTTATCGCACCCATTTTCAACCAAATGAAACTATTTACTGGTGCCTTGGGGGTTTCCAGTGCTTTTACGATGCTCCTCAATAGAAAAACAAAACAAAAGAACGCGAGTATCGTATACCCACATTATCACGAAACCTTAGCGGCCTATACAGTATTTCTAAAAGACCGTCTTTCCACACTTCCTAGTAAGAATCGCGAAACTCATTCGCGCGGAAAGTTGCACATCATAACATCTGTTTTCAAGGGTTACCCGGTTCATGAGGGTAGCCAAATCAGTTTTGGGTTTAATTAACCGCTTAACCAAGTGAATAATATGGATAATGTATATATCACCAGCATAGGTATGTTCTTGCCAAATCATCCCATTAGCAATGATGAAATGGAGGGTTACCTGGGAAAAATTAACGGCGCGCAAAGCGCTGTAAAAGACCGCGTGCTAAAGCAAAACGGGAT
>JANNEK010000393.1:0-8366 GCA_031378605.1 Chitinophagaceae bacterium
TAAAATAAACTCAGGGGATATGCGCTTTCTGGTCATTGCATAAAAAGCATATTGTTTTCCTTCTTCCATTAATACATATGCCTTACATCCTTCTGGTATTCCTCCGCTGCAAACCAACGAGTCTGGTTTCATTTTTTCAAATTGAAAAGACTCAATAAATTTTTTTAAAAAACCTAATTGGTTACGGTAGTCCGGGTTTCCTCCACCTGGCTGTTTATCGTGGTAGTTAAATGTGCCTTTTTCATGACCAACTGTAAAAGAATAATCAAGATTATTAAACAATCCACCACCTGCCATTATAAACTCCCAGGCTTCTTTCCTATAAGTTGAATCTTTCTGGCCCTTAAAGCCTGTTTCATTATCACCAATCACTTTATTCAAACTATAATTCAATGTAACGGCAATGGGTGGTGTTGCATAATGAAAATTGAAAACGGATACCAATGGGTTGGGATTATCAATTTTTTGTGCCCCGTTGGCTATATTTTGGGTAATTAAATGTTTGAATTCAAGCGATTCTTCCGTTTCTGTTATCACTGTTGAAATGCGTTCCTGCCACTCCAGCGTAATACCACCAAAATAGGGTTCGTTACAAATTTCATAAACAAGGTTTGGAAAATCCTTAAGTTCGTCTACAATTTTTCGAACCATTCTTTCCTGGATTCTAAGCAAGCCGCCATTTTTATCAAGTGTATAAGGATCATTTCTTGTAATTCTTCCAACATTGTTTATGTTATTAATCGAATTAAAAGGGCTTAATAACCATTGTGCGTCTTCATAAAATGGACAAAATAAAGATAGTTCAACAACTACACCTTGCTTTTTGGCTTCTTTCATAAATGCATTCAAGCGTAAGAAATAATCGGGGTTCCAATTCTCCAGATCAAATTTTTTTCCTTTCCCGGGAGTATTATCAGTTTTGCTCCGTTGAAAAGGACAAATAAATTTATCAGCCATCGGTCCTAATGTATTCTCCTGAATATTGAATGCCCCGGCTGGTTCAAAATACGCACCTGTCATAGTTCGTGTCATATTCAATCCATTTCTTTTCAATTCTCTCAGATAAACTACAAAATTGAAATCGGGATTCAAAACCGCACCGTAATGTTCGCCAGAAGTTATCAGCACTGTTGGTTTTCCGTTATATTCAAAATAATGTGGGTTAGAATTCAACAACCGGATCGGTTTGTTTTGTGCATTGCCATTTAGCACCCCAATAACAACAATTAGTGTAATTATTTTTTGCATTCGATTTTTCAATTGAGGTACATTCAATTTTTCGTTGAACAACACCGAAAAATATTATTCTCTCAGTTAAATAAATTCATTCAACGATTGTACATTAAAACACTTTTAGCCTATTTCAGTTCTTTTATTAATCCTTCAAACAATAATTTTACATTTGGATCTAAAATAATTTTTGATGGCTTCTCTATCATCGGAATTTGAAAAGTAGTAAGTTTCTCTTTTACCGCGATAGATTTTGTAATCATTCCATCCTCCGCTCCACCTATAATTTTCAATTCTAATGGAAACTGAAATAACGATTCTTGCAATTGCAAAATACTAATCGATAATTTTTTATTTGCCGGATCATATGAATAAGAAGCTTCTAAATTTGGCTGACCCGCCGTGTACAACCATTGCTTAAAAAAAGATGATAAATTCACTCCGCTTACTTCTTCAAATATCTTTTGCAAATCTTCGGTAGATGCATTTTTTCCAGCGTATTTCGCATAATAGTTGCGTATACCTTTCCAAAAGATGGAGTCACCGAGTTGGACATGTAACATATGCAGTACCCAACCTCCTTTTTGATAACTATTTACATTTAGCAGTTCCATGTAATTGGTAATCGAAGAATCAACTACTGGCCGCATTTTCTTTTTTGAAAAAGCGATGGTTTGTGCACGATCCTCTATAAGCATTTTTGATGCGGTATCGTTTCCGTGTTGATAACCCATATACAACACCGTC
The DNA here is from genome assembly GCA_031378605.1 of Chitinophagaceae bacterium. Classification (GTDB taxonomy): domain Bacteria; phylum Bacteroidota; class Bacteroidia; order Chitinophagales; family Chitinophagaceae; genus Endoryza. The sequence continues at coordinate 1,978 of JANNEK010000393.1, forward strand.
ATATACGTTGCAAACCCCTCACTAAGCCACACATGTGCCCATTCTTTTTCAGTAGCCATATTACCAAACCACTGATGAGCAATTTCGTGAGCGAATAAAGATTCTGTTTGCCTTGTTCCGGTTACTGAATTTTCATAATAAAAAATAGCACTTGCATTTTCTAAACCGCCAAAACGGGTTTTTGATTGTACATTGGCCAGTTTTTTATACCCATAAGGTCCAATATTATTAATGTAGAATGGAAGAATAGTAGCAGCCTGCGCATAATCAAAAAAGCCTTTGTCCTTTTCTTCCGGGTATACCCAACTGTAAACGGGAATACATTGTACTACATCTGCCAACTGAACAGCAAAATCAGCAACACCTATCACCATTACTTTAACAGGCAATGGAACTGTTTCCCGGTAATGTGTCAATTTTTTTCCATTACCTAAAGATGTTTCCTCAATTTGAACCCCGTTGGCTACTACCTGGAAATGATCGGGCGCTGTAATTAAAAAATCTACCGTGGCCTTATCCGATGGATGATCTACACAAGGTAACCAGTTGCGGGCGCGATCGGGCCAATGATCGGCAAAAAATACACGGTGATTGTATTTATTATTGCTGATCAGTAGCCCATCTTTAGGTATTCCCTGGTATACTACTTCAATTTCTTTTTCGGTTCCGCGTGGTAGTTTGCCTGAGAAATTAATTTTTATGATATCTTTATCGTGAACAAATGAGATTGGCTGATTGCCTTCCAATACACCCAATACCGTCATTCCTTTTTTATCGGCTGCAATTTTAATAAGATCAAGAGTAAGTGTATTCGTTTCTTTGATTACTGCAAAACGTATGGTTGCCCGGCCATTTACCTGGTCGCTGCTATCAAAAAGGTTTATGGAAAAAGAATAATGAAGTACATCGATGAATGCATCTGGCTTTTGAGAAAAGCTTGCTAAACACCATAATATACTTAATCCTGCAAGCAACTGTTTTTTCATTGAAAATATTTATATTGAAGGTAGAAATAATATAGCATCTACAAATACTTAAAGGCAAATTGTAGTTATCCGGTAAATTTTATTACAGGCTGAACAAAACAATAATAAGATAATTTGCATAAGACATTCAGATGCTAGCGTTAAGTTAAACGTATTCTGCCGTAATTATTTTTTGCAAAGGCATACAGAAGATTTTTTTCAACTCTTCAGGGTATATTTTTTTAAACCCTTAGTGATAAAAAGATATTGCCGCGAAAACGCGAAGTTGTGTTGCAAAGCACTGGTATACTTTTTTTCCTGGAGGTATCTGTGCCAATTTACTCTTGCCATAGTACTGAAATAGTCTTTTATCAGAAAGGTATATTGCTGTTAATTTTGTTATCACTACCCTGGGTTGAGCGCCTCAGCCGGTTCGTGCCCGACACCGTCGGTATGCGTAAGCAAGAAGCGGGTGCAGCGCGATGCCCAGGGTAACGGCCACCCGGCCCTGAGGGATCAAGATGTTTAAATTATAAAGTGTTTAAAAAACAAATAATCTTTGCCGAAATACTATTTCAATTTAATCTTACCATAACGCCAGATAGTTATACTATGTTTTACAATTTTTCCAATAAGGCTACCACTTTTTCTCTTTTCAAAATCAGGTATCCCAGCCGGTCATTGCTAATTCCTTCTTTTAACTGATAGCTGAATTCAAGCTGATCTTCGTTAACAGCGGTTTCAAAATAGTGGAAAGAAATATTAGGATACTGTTTCAACTCATCTCCTATTTCATATAAATGAATAGATAAAATAAAAAGAGAATTTTTTATTTTAAACAGTCTCAGAAATTTTTTGCAGCGAGTAAAGGCGATCCGTTGCGTTTGAACATGCATTTACTATCTTAGTATAGCAGTAGGCCAGTCTTCAGTCAGGTTCATTGAAAATACCTATCAGCACATCTTTTTCGGATAGCCTTTTTTAAGTTAAATTTGTAAAAAATAAATTCAGTTATGAATGCAGCAACATCATTAGACAAAGAAATTACACACTACCTGCCTCAACTAAATGTGAAGCAGAAAAGAACGGTGTTAACTGTTGTAAAAACTTTTATGGAAGAACAAAATGACTGGTGGTATGAAATTGGCGAAGAACAGCAAAAGGGGATAGATAAAGCATTGCTTGAAATGAAAGCCGGTAAATTAACCCCACATGATGAAGTAATGAAAAAATATAAGAAATGGTTGAAGAAATAGTACTGGAAATACAATGGACGGATAGTGCTAAAATCACCTTTGGAAAAATAGTGGATTACCTGCGGAAGGAATGGACAGAAAAGGAGATAGAAAAATTTGTGAACCGAACGGCAGAAATGTTATCTACTTTAAAACATTATCCAGAGATGTGCCGTTCTTCAACGAAAAGAAAAAATGTTCGAATTTGCCTGTTGGATAAGCATACCCAATTAATTTATCATTACAAGCCAAGAAAAAAACAGATATAACTATTGCTTTTCTGGGGCATGAAACAAGACCCGGCTAAGTTTAAATATTAAAAGAGGCTTCGGAAATGAAAGTAAAGAAATTTATTTTTATAAGTTATCGGCAGGAAGTTAGGACAGGACAAAAAAATCTTAAAAAATGAACATTGTTTTGTGTAGTTATAGAATTACTTCTACAATTTCTCCAGCAGCTCTACCACTTTTTCTCTTTTCAAAATCAGGTATCCCAGCCGGTCATTGCTAATTCCTTCTTTTAACTGGTAGCTGAATTCAAGCTGATCTTCGTTAACAGCGGTTTCAAAATAGCGGAAAGAAATATTCGGATACTGTTTCAGCTCATCTCCTATTTCATATAAATGAGTAGATAAAATAAAAAGAGAATTTTTTATCTTGATTAATCCTTTTATCACCGTGGTGGAGCATTTCATAGCATCCTGCACATTGGTTCCCTTAAATAGTTCGTCAATCAGCACCAACCATTTACCTCCATTATTTATTTTAAGAATCGTATTCTTTATTCGTTGTACCTCATTGAAAAAATAACTTTCACCTCTGGCAATATTATCTACTACATTAATATTACTTAGCAATCCATCAAAAATAGAAAGTTTCATTTCCGTTGCCGGCACACCCATACCCACATGCGCCAGAAATACAGCACAGCCAACCGCTTTTATAAATGTGCTTTTACCAGCCATATTTGCACCGGTTAAAAAAATAAAATTGCTTTCCTTACTCATGTGTACATCATAGGCCACCGGAGCAGGTAATAATAAATGATACAATTGCCGGGCATCGACTAACGGTTGGTTTCCGCCCACAAATTCCGGAAAACATAAATTAAATTTCTCAGTTGCCACAGCCATCGAATGCCAGGCATCAAATCGTCCAAAAATACTTATCAGTTCTTTGCAGTTGTTTCGGTAATGATCTTTTACATAATTGCCATAATAAATCGTTTCCTTCCAACTAAAATTTTCTATGGCATTTCGTTTCGCCAATTGTTGAATGATTGGTTTGTTCATGATTTCGTCTACCCGTTTCAAAAAAACGCGAATCATTAACGGTGCCTCCTGTACATCGAATAATGCTGAAAGTTGTTTCAGACCCCGGAAAAAATCTGCAAAATGAGCAAGCGAATATTTAACCAATGAAAAATCGGGGCTATGAAAAGCCTTATACGTTAATGCATTTACAAAACTCGCGGTTCGGGGCATTCCATCAATATAGCTTTCATAAAATTTTTCGATAACCATTAAGGTACCATTACTGATACAGGATGGCCATTTAGTATTATTCCTTAAAACAGTTTGGATAATTTGCTGGGTTTCTTCAATTTGCTTTAGATCGCTAAAAGGATTGCTGAAAAAATTAAGCAACCATTCCCGTCCTTCCACAGTTTCGGTAAAATTCAACTGATGAAAAATAGAATATTCTTCTTCATTTTGGAAGATGGAAAGATCGTTATAAGTCGTTTGGTCAATATTCATGCAATGGGAGAATAGAAAATTAAAATGTAAAAAATAAAAAATACATGAATTTATGCCGGCGTTTAATTTTTTTAATGTTCATTTTTGCGTGTCATTTTCAATTTGCCAGCTTACCTGTTAAATAAAAGGCGATACCCTTTATTAGATTCATCCCATAGCCCTTCTCCATAAACTAAATTGCCATTTACAAAAGTATGAGTGATAGATGCGGGAAAAGTAAATCCTTCCAATGGGCTCCAACCACATTTATAAAGAATATTTTTCGAATGTACCGTAGTGGATTCTTTTAAATCAACCAATACTAAATCAGCAAAATAACCTTCGCGGATATATCCTCTATCAGCAAGCTGGTAACATTCAGCTACAGCATGGCTCATTTTTTCCACAACTTTTTCGATCGTAATTTTTCCTTTTTGTACATAATACAGCATTAATAATAAAGGATGCTGCACCAGCGGCAAACCCGCATGTGCTTTTTCATAAAGGCCCTTTCCCGTCACATCGGGTACAAAAGAAGAAAGACTTCCCTCTTCATTGCGGTAAAACCCTTTTTCTTCAAGTGTATGGGGTGCATGGTCGGTAGCGATTACATCCAATCGGTCGTCTAATAATGCTTCCCAAAGTGCCGCCCGGTTAGCAGGTGCCTTGATAGCGGGGTTACATTTTATAAGATTGCCTTTCAATGCATAATCTTCTGCTGTAAAATGTAAATGATGCACACACACTTCAGCAGTAATTCGTTTTTGCTTTAACGGAAGCATATTGGAAAAGAGTTGTAATTCCTTTGCGGTGCTGATATGAAGAATATGCAGTCTGCTATTGTGCTTTTTTGCAAATTGAATAGCGACCAAAGAGGATTCAAAACAACCATTTTCATCTCTTATCAAAGGATGATCTGCAGGAAGAATAACTTCTCTTTCATTTTTGATACGTGCTAAATTTGCTCTGATAATATTTTCATCTTCACAATGAGTGGTTATCAGCAATTCGCTTTCAGCAAATATTTTTTCAAGTGTCAGGTAGTTATCAACCAATAATCCTCCGGTGGAGGAACCCATGAATATTTTTATTCCACAAATTTCATTTTTCCGTTTATTTGTTTTGAGTACCTCCTCCGCATTATCGTTGGAAGTACCCATATAAAAAGAATAATTGGCCAGTGAAACGTTGGAAGCGATCGCGTATTTGTTTTCCAGCAATTCCTGTGTAAATACCGGTGGCATGGTATTTGGCATTTCCATAAACGAAGTAACGCCACCAGCAATAGCGGCTTTTGCTTCTGAATAAATAGTTGCTTTATGAGTAAGGCCAGGTTCGCGAAAATGAACCTGGTCGTCAATAACACCCGGTAATAAATGTTTCCCTTCGCCATTTATTTCGGTTACTGACCCGCTGGATTGAATAGAGTCTGCTATTTTTTCAATTCGCCCGTTCTCAATAAGTACATCTTGTAGCCTTGAATAACCCTCATTGACCACCGTACTATTTTTAATCAAGTATCTTCGCATAATTGGTAATACTAAAAATTCTAATTTCCCTGCATGCAATTTATTGTAAAAAATCTGTTGAGAATCGTTTTACTAATGGTTCCTTCTTCATTGGCGGCCCAATCGACCTTCCTGCCGCAGGGTCATAAACATCAGCAATTGCTTGATCGGCTCGATATTAAATTACAAAGCAATTCAGATCTAAATATTTTATCTGTTAAGCCAATCACCCGTCGTTATGCCGTTCGAATTGGTGAATGGGCCGATTCAATACAAAAAACCAATGGGCAATTACTAACTGCAGTTGATCAATACAATTTACGGAGCCTTTTAATGAATAACAGCGAGTGGGTAACGGGAGATAAGGCTGATTTTTTGAGCAGGAAAACTGTTTGGAACACATTCTACCAAACAAAGGCCAACCTGGTTGAAGTAAATTCCCCTGATTTTTTCCTGGCATTGAATCCTGTTTTTCAAGGGAGCCTTTCTAAAGAAGGGAATAACAATGAACGTGTTTTTCAAAACACCAAGGGCCTAACCTTTCGGGGTTTGATTGCAAAACGTATTGGATTTTCTGCTTACCTGACCGATAATCAGGAAAGAGGACCAAGATTTCTTCAACAGCGTGTAGATTCTTTTGATGCAGTACCTGGAGTGGGATTCTATAAATCATTTAAGAAAACCGCCACTGATTATTTTGATGGGCGAGGTTCTATTCACTTCAATGCAACTAAATACCTCGATTTTCAATTTGGTTATGATAAAAATTTTATTGGAAACGGATACAGAAGTTTGTTTTTAAGTGATTATGGAAACAGTTATCTCTTTTTAAAAATCAATACCCGTATTTGGAAATTAAATTACCTGAACCTTTTTATGGAATTGAACCCACGTTACCTTAAAGGTGGTGGTGATCGGTTACTGGATAAAAAATATGCGGCTATTC
>JANNEK010000398.1:0-6263 GCA_031378605.1 Chitinophagaceae bacterium
AAATAGATGCCTTTGTAAAAGATACTGGTTCGACCGCGTATGAAAAACAAGTTGATCGATTATTAGCTTCGCCCCATTATGGCGAAAAAATGGCCACCGATTGGCTTGATGGCGCCCGCTATGCAGATTCACACGGCTATACCGTTGATCGAATAAGAGATGTATCTCCTTACCGGGATTGGGTAATCAATGCGTTCAATAATAATTTTTCCTATAATCAATTTATTCATTGGCAGTTGGCAGGCGATCTTATGCCGAATCCAACAAAAGATATGCTTATTGCAACTGCCTTTAATCGTTTGCATCCTCAAAATATGGAGGGAGGTATTATTGATGAAGAATTTCAGTCGGAATATGTAATAGATAGAATAAATACAACAGGCACTGCACTCATGGGACTTACTATTGGATGCGCAAAATGTCACGATCATAAATTTGATCCGATCTCCCAAAAAAATTACTACGAACTTTTTAGTTTCTTCAACCAAACAAAGGAAGCAGGGCAAATATCATTTGACGACGCGATGCCCTCCCCAACCTTACTATTACCCACAGAAGAAAAAGAAGATATTATTCAATTTATAAATAAGTCGATCAACGAACAAAAAAATAAACTTGCGCAAGTAAAACAGTCAGCAACAACCGATTTTGAAAAATGGCTTCACTCAGAGAGGTATAAAAATTTAAGCAGCGAAAAAATTCCACTAAATGCGCTGCAAGGGCAATTCAATTTTGATAATGGCACTTTAAAAAATGGGGCTAATTTAAAATTACCCGGTGCTATGAAACGTGAATTGGGTGGAGTACCGGGTGAAAAGCCTGTATTCGAAAACAGCACTCATCATAAAGCCTTAGTACTCGATGGAGATGAATGGCTTGATATCAGCCCGATCGGAATTTTCCGAAAACACAACCCATTTAGCATAGCCATCAGCGTATGGATTCCCAATCAATTCAAAGAAGGAGTTATTTTTCACAAATGCGTTGCAGAACGATTGTATAATTATCGGGGATATCATTTGTATTTTAAAAACGATCGGCTGGAGGTTGCCTTATCGCATGCGGCACCATCGAATGCAATCACCAGAATTTCCAAAGAAATCATTCCAAGGGAAAAATGGAATCAATTAACACTGACGTATGATGGCTCCTCGCAGGCAAATGGATTGAAATTATTTCTGAATGGTAGAGAATTAGAAATGGAAACAACCATGGACCAGTTGACAAAGGATATTTTAATATACTCGAATGTGCAACCGGGTCTCCAGGTAGGTGCATGGAACAGAGGCTTTGGTTTTAAAGGTGGAAAAATAGATGATCTATTGGTTTATAACCGCGCACTAACTGACTATGAAATAAAGGTAGTTTCCGGACAAAATGAATGGGCAACGATTGCCAATAAATCTATCAATCAATTGTCGCAGGCTGATATCAATACTTTGAAAGAATATTACTTATCGTTTATTCATCGGGGTGTTTTATCTGAACAAAATCAATTGCAACAACTTCAATCGAGGCTCGCCGATTCAACGGAAAATATTTCGGAGATGATGATTATGCAGGATATGCCTTCCTGGAAAAAAACCTACTTACTCAAAAGAGGGAATTATGATGTACGAGGAGAAGAAGTATTCCCAAATACACCTGAAGCAATTTTTCCCTTTCCAAAAGAATTGACTAAAAATCGTTTAGGTTTTGCCCAATGGCTAACAAATGAAAATCATCCGCTTACTGCCCGCGTTGCCGTTAACCGCTATTGGCAGATTTTTTTTGGAACCGGCCTTGTGAAAACCACCGAAGATTTTGGCAACCAGGGAGAATCACCCAGCCACCCCGAATTACTCGATTGGTTGGCTGTAAGTTTTAGGGAATCGGGTTGGGATATTAAAAAACTCTGTCGACTCATCGTGCTATCTGCTACTTACCAACAGGAATCTAAAGCTGATGCATCAACGATTTTAAATGATCCGGAGAACAGGTTATTATCACGTGGTCCTTCAGTTAGACTGTCTGCAGAAATGATTCGTGACAATGCATTAATGGCAAGCGGACTTCTTAATAAAAAAATCGGAGGCAAAAGTATTAAACCTTACCAACCCCCAGGCCTATGGGAAATAAACAATACTTCTTATACGGCAGATACTGGTGAGGTTGTTTACAGAAGAAGTTTATATATAATAATGAAACGTTCGGTTCCAAATCCCACGCTATCCACCTTTGATGCCAGTTCGGGTAGCTATTGTGTGGTGCGCCGGCAAAAAACCAATACGCCACTTCAAGCGCTGGTTACTTTGAACGACCCAACTTTTGTTGAAGCCTCCAAAGTTTTGGGCGAACAAATTTCGAAAACACCCAACCAGCAAAATGGTATCGAAACCGTCTATAAAAAGCTAACAGGGTTAACCCCCGGTAAAAAAGAAATTGAATTACTGATGTTGCTCCAGCAACAAGAAGTAAAAAATTTTAGAGCATATCCAACAAAAATAACTGGCTGGTTAAAAGCAGGGCAATATAAAATTGAAAAGACCCTAGAGCCCGCAGTTGTTGCGGCTAATGCGGTAGTAGCAAGTACCATCATGAATTCAGATGCAACGATAACTAAACGATAAATCATGTGTGAACATCATAAAGAACCATTTAAACCATCGTCACCAGATTTACACCAAATTCATCAACGGTGGGACAGGCGAAATTTTTTGACCAAAACATCACTTGGTCTTGGCGCAGTGGCACTGGGTTCGTTGATTGGTAAAAATTTATTTGCAAATGCAGCAACAACATTAGCTACTGAAACAAGTGCTGCCAGCGTGGAAGCAGAAATTCTGAAAGCTATTCCTCATTTTGCACCAAAAGCAAAAAGAGTGATTTATCTTTTTATGAGCGGCGGTCCTTCTCAATTTGAAACCTTTGATTATAAACCAAAGCTGGTAAACATGTTTGGAAAGCCGTTGCCAGATTCAATCAGACAGGGTCAACGACTTACCAGTATGAGTTCCAACCAAAGCATCCTACCGATAGTTCCATCCATCTATAAATTTAACCAGCACGGACAAACGCAAACGTGGGTGAGCGAATTGCTTCCACATACAGCGCAGGTAATTGATGATTTGTGTATCATCAAATCAATAAACTCGGAAGCTATTAATCATGATCCGGCTATCACTTTTTTACAAACAGGAAATCAGTTGCCGGGTCGGCCCTCCATTGGTTCCTGGGTGAGTTATGGGTTAGGTTCTGACAATAAAAATTTACCAACGTTCATTGTATTGGTTTCAAAAAATGGAATAAGAGATCAACCTCTTTATGCCCGGTTATGGGGAAATGGATTTCTTGCTTCCGAAAACCAGGGTGTTCAGTTCAGAGCTGGAAAAGATCCGGTATTATTTCTTGAAAATCCGGAAGGATATGATGGAGCGGACAGGAAAGAGATGCTTGACTATCTTTCAAAATTAAATACACTTCAGAATGAAGCTTACAACGATCCGGAAGTAAATGCACGGATAGCTCAATATGAAATGGCTTTTCGTATGCAAACGTCGGTACCGGAGGTAATGAATACCAGTGATGAATCAGAAGAAGTTTTTAACCTATACGGTCCCGGTAGTAAAGATTCAGGAACCTATGCTGCCAATTGCCTGCTGGCGAGAAAATTATTAGAGAAAGATGTAAAGTTTGTTCAATTATATCATCAGGGTTGGGATCATCATGGCGGGCTTCCGGGAGGAATGGCTAAACAATGTAAGGATACCGATCAGGCAACTGCTGCATTAATTAAAGATCTTAAGCGAAGAGGATTGTTAGAAGATACCCTGGTTATTTGGGGTGGTGAATTTGGAAGAACTGTATACTCACAAGGAAAATTATTACCCAATGATTATGGCCGTGACCATCATCCACGATGCTTCACCATGTGGATGGCCGGGGCAGGAGTAAAAGCCGGTATGACTTATGGAGAGACCGACGATTTCAGTTATAATATTGTAAAAGATCCCGTACACGTGCATGATTTCCAAGCTACCTTATTGCACTTAATGGGAATAGATCACGAACGATTTACGTATAAATTTCAAGGCAGACGTTTTCGGTTAACCGATGTTCATGGAAAAGTAGTGAATGATATTCTATCATAATTCGCTTCAATAAAAGATATTCATTCGATAAACTAAAAGTTCATTTAAACATATCCATATGCTTTCCAGAAGAAATTTTATAAAAAATACGGCGATGGCTTCTTCATTAACGGCAATCAACTCATCTGTTGGATTTTCAATTTTACATAAACCGAAGCACAATAAAGAATTAGTGATCGGGCATGGTGCCTATCAATACAATGTAGATAAAGATTGGGCAAAAATTAGTGTGAACAGCAATCCGCTTTTTAATTGCCATGAAATGGTAATGGATAGCAAGGGCAGGTTGATTATGCTGGGCGATGACGTGCATAATAATATTTTGATATTCGATAAATCAGGTAAGCTGCTCGACTATTGGGGTACGGCCTGGCCAGGAGGACATGGATTATCCATTTCAAAAGAAGGTGGAGAAGATTTTTTGTTGATTGTAGATTGCGGTTGGTTTCAGGATAGAAACGGAAAATGGAACAGCCAGGCGGGCCAGGTTCTAAAAACAGATTTAAATGGGCGCGTACTATTTTCAATTGGTCATCCTAAAACAATTGGAATCTATAAAGAGAGCGAACCCTTTATGCCCACCGAAACTGCAGTTGCCCCTAATGGTGATATTTATGTTGCCGATGGTTATGGATCTGATTATATAATTCATTACAATAGCAAAGGGCAATACATCAGGCATTTTGGCGGGCATAATAATACGAACAAGGAACATAACCTGGTAAATGCGCATGGTGTGGCCATTGATACACGTGATAAAAACAATCCTTTACTTATATGTACATCGAGAGAAGAGAATTGTTTTAAAGTTTTTTCTTTAGACGGCAAATTCTTATATCGAATTGATACACCCGGCATGTATGTATGCCGCGCAGTGCCCGATGGTGAAAACATTTATGCGGGAGTTTGCTGGTCGAAAGATGAAGCGGGAAAAAGAAATGCAAATACTGGTTTCGTAACGATACTGGATAGAAGCAATAAAGTTGTTTCCAATCCTGGTGGAAATGCCCCATCTTATAAAAACAATCAATTGCAACCAACGTTACAGGCACCAGAAAAAACATTTAATCATTGCCATGATGTTTGTATTGATGAAGATAAGAATCTGTATATCTGCCAATGGAACGCCAATCATACGGCCCCCATCAAATTAACCAGGGTATAAATGCTACTATTGAACATAATTAGCTTTTTAGGGCATCTTCACCCAATGATTGTTCATCTACCAATTGGGTTTTTAGTCATGGCCGTTCTTTTTGAACTTATATCTTATTCAAAAAGATTTGAGCACTTGCATCTGTCAGTATCGTTTATATTATTACTTGGTTTTATTTCAGCCACCCTTGCCTGCATTTTCGGCTACCTATTATCTACTACTGGAGATTACGAATACGAAACGCTCAATAATCATAAAATTTCCGGAATAGTATTGGCATGCGCATCGGGCCTATTATACCTTTTTGCGAAAGGTATTTTCAAAAAATATTTTTCTGTCAATCGATGGCTTATTTCTTTTCTATTGGTAAGTATTTTCATACTTCTTTTCTATACCGGTCACCAGGGAAGCAATCTTACTCACGGTAATGATTACCTTTCTTTCAATATCCTTCAACAAAGCCAACAGAAAAAACCAACTTCTGTTGAAGAAGCGCTGCTCTATGAAGACGTTGTTCAGCCATTATTAATTAAACGATGTTCTCAATGTCATCGCGGAGGTAAACGGAAGGGTCAATTATCAATGCAAACATTAGCGGATTTGTTAAAAGGTGGAAAAAGCAGGGCTGCTGTTGTTCCGGGGAAATTAGATGAAAGTGAATTGTATGAAAGAATAACACTTGATGCCACCAATGAAAAATTTATGCCAGCCGATGGTAAAACACCCTTAACGAAAAATGAAATTTCAATCATCAAATGGTGGATAGAAAAAGGTATGGCTACCGATCAGAAAAAAATTGCCGAGTTAAAGAATGTTGATGAAATTAAATCTCCGATAGCGTTGTTTTTAGGACTCACTGAAGGCGGAGAGCCAGGTACAAATAATACTATTAACGCTAAAGAAATTAATCCGGATATTCCTATTGATTTTAATTTGGCTATTGCAGATTCACTTCGGAAAAAAGGGTTTACCGTTCG
>JANNEK010000402.1:0-26436 GCA_031378605.1 Chitinophagaceae bacterium
GAGTATCAGCTCCTCTTCAATTACATATTCATCTAATTTTCTTCCTGTGAGTTCATTTGTACCATCGTTAAATGTAGTAGGTGCTGTTGTTGAGTCAGTCAGCACATCGGTAGATAGTACTCCTGCAAATGCTGGCGCATCCAATGTTAACAGATTGGTAGTATAGCCAGGGTTCAACGCTAATAGTCTATCCTTAAATTTTGTATTAAATGCAGCGGCCATTGCAGAAGGAACAGTAGTATTGAATACATCTTTATCTGCTGCAGATACAAAAACAGTATTGATTGCAGGTCTTGCCATTTGATCCTGTGTTTGATAATAAACAACTACAGCGGGCGTATCGTTTTTATTACAGGCGGAAAGCAATACGATTGCTGCCACCATTGAACTTGCGATTGATAAAATATCTTTTTTCATAATTTTTTCTTTGAAATTATTAAATGACGGTATTATTATAGTTAGATTTTCTTTTTCGTTTCAACCCAAACATTTATTTTTCCAGTAGTAGCACCTAAAAGCGATTTGGGCACTTCCACTACAAAACTTAAAACGTTTGTTCCTTTAAATGCATCGGTTCCAGGTTTATTAAAACTGGTAGCAGTATTTGCAAGAATTTTTTTGAATTGGGTAAGATCAAAAAAGAATGGATCATCGCGTGGACCGGCAAATACTTTAATGCCATTTGACCCAGCAGTAGTAATTGCTGCAGCACCGTAAGCGGTAATAGAAGCATCAGCGGTTATACTACCTTCCAAACGACTACGGCCACCAGTTTCAGACGGCTTTACCGGACCATATACTTTCAACTTACCACCAGAAGCGATACCCTGAATTACGAGGTCCTCAACATTATCGCCGTTGTTATCAATATTAAATTCAATAACGGTATTTTCATCAAAAGCAGCAGCGGCTGTTGCTCCCGGTGATAACAATCCTTGTGTGTTGGCAACAAAAACCAGATTATTTACATCCTGTCCGCGAAATACGTACACATCAGTGATATCGGTACTTTGATTGGTAACAGTAGGGGAGTCAATATGGTCTGCTGCGAATAAAATGCCGGTAGTAATAATGCCGGCCGAGATGAGTCCGATTGCAAGGACTTTTTTAAGTTTCATAATTAATGATTTGATGTTATTTAATAAGTTTGATAGGATATACGGTTTAATACCTGATTCAGATTTTTTTTCAATAGAATAAAATAGTTTTTATTCGAATACTAAAAATGTATACTTGAACGTTGTCGATATACAAATACGAGGGAGATTATTATTTTCTCGAATTTGATTGAGAAGTAAAAAACCAGGGATCTTGCGGTCGTTAATTAATATAGATAATTCGGTTACTAACGCAAAAAAGCAGGCTATAAAATAAAACCAGGAACCTATTGAATAATTCCTGGTTTTAAAATTATAAAGAAGAAGGCCCCGCGAAAGAGGCCTTCGAAAGAGCCTTAGCTCTTGGGTAACACCACATGATCTACGACATGTATGACGCCATTACTTTGATAAACATTTTTAATAGTTACGGTAGACATACCACCCTTTTCATCCTTTAATACAATTTTATTTCCTTTCATCATGGCCCATAATTTTCCACCTGCTACCGTTGTTAATTCAGCCATTCCTTTTCCTTCTTTAATTTTTGCTGCAAGGGCTTTTGCATCAAATTTACCAGCAACAACATGATAGGTTAATATACCAGCAAGCATAGCTTTATTCTCTGGTTTCAATAGAGTTTCTACGGTTCCTTTCGGCAGCATATCAAATGCAGCATTGGTTGGAGCAAATACCGTAAATGGTCCGGCGCTTTGCAAGGTTTCTACCAATCCCGCAGCTTTCACGGCAGCTACCAACGTGGTATGATCTTTTGAATTGATGGCATTTTCTATAATGTTCTTTGAAGGATACATTTCAGCCCCTCCGACAGATACTTTTTTTTGAGCAATACTTACTGTTGATACCAATAATGCAGCTATTACAAAAGCTGATGAAATAATTCGTTTCATAATTTCGAGCGTGTTTAAATAAGTGTTTTGAAAATAATTGAAAGAAGAGTTACATGTAACGATCGGCTACACTTACGATAGATAAGTATCGCTGGATTTAATCACACAAAAAAATTCACAGGTATTAAGATGATCCACTGTAGTACAGTTTAAGTATCTTTATTTTCTAATCATAAAAATCACTAGTGAAATGGCATATTGGCTCGTAAAATCTGAACCTTCTGTATATTCCTGGGATCAGTTGGTCTCCGATAAAAAAACTTCCTGGGATGGTGTACGCAATTATGCTGCCCGCATTCATTTACGCGGAATGAAAGTAGGCGATGAGGTATTTTTCTATCATAGTAATGAAGGACTCGCAATTGTTGGAATTGCTAAAGTTTCGAAGGAAGCCTACCAGGATCCAACAACAGATAATGAGGCGTGGGTTTCGGTGGAATTGGTTCCCCAAAAAAAATTAAAGAACCCGGTTCTTTTGTCGACTATAAAAGCAGATAAGCGATTGGCAAATTTAGCGCTGGTTCGAATTGGCAGATTAAGTGTACAACCAGTTACTGATGAAGAATGGAAAGTTATAATGCTTATAGCGGGAAACTAACCCGCAGTAATCAGGCATTCAAAAAAATCACACTAGTTATAATGTCTCTACCTGAATTGCCCCGGATTTAAATCCGGGGCAATTCAGGTACAACAACAAGCCTCTTGTAATTTAACAATTACGAAAGGTTACTTCTTTCGGTTATAGGTAATCAAGCAATACATATCTAATTTAAAGAAGGTTTTAGAATATAAGAGAAGAGCTATTCTATTGAAAGCAGGCAAAAATAATAATCTATAAATTATTTCTTAGTTTTTCCATCAACGCTGATTTTCGCCTGCGCGATACATCAACCAGAGTTTTATCGGTAAGCAGTAGCTGATTTTTAATGGTAACCTCTTCTACAAAAGTCATATTTACAAGATGTGATTTATGTACACGGATAAAATTATAGTCAGCCAAAATTTCTTCGTATTCTTTTATAGTTTTGGAAGTGATGATTTTTGAATGATCAGTGAAAAAAAAAGTTGTATAGTTATTACTCGCTTCGCACCGTATGATACAGGAAGGAGATACTCTCTTCACACCCTGATGTGTATGCAGCGCCAGTCGATACTGATTGCTTTCTTGCGAATTCATATTATCCATAAAATTCTTATACAACTCCTGTAATGGTTTCTTTTCGCTGCGTTGAACTATATAGCGGTCAATAGATAGTTTTAACTCATCTGCATCAATAGGTTTCAACAGGTAATCGAGGGCACTAAAGCGGATCGCTTTAATAGCATACTTGTTATAAGCGGTGGTGAATACTACACTGAACGGATGCGCTGGAAGTTTGGCCAATAATTCAAACCCAGATAGAAAAGGCATTTGAACATCTAAAAAAATGATATCTGGTTTAAATAATTCGATAAGTTGTAATCCTTCAAATACACTGGTAGTTCGTTTTAAATGAGTAATAGCCGGTATATTTTTTTCAATAAGATAAGCAAGCATATCAGCAGATAATGCTTCATCATCAATAATAAGTGCCTTAATGGGGGGGTTACTCATTTATCACAGGTAATTGAATAGTTACTTTAGTTCCACTAATATATCCATTATCGTCTTTCATATCTTCTATTCGGAAATCAGTAGACGAATTTTGTTGTTGTTCCAATAATATCAGTCGTTCGCGAACCATCTTCAATCCTTTCGATTGCTTTTTTTCTCCATTCATTTGTTGTTCTTTTTTTTGAGAGGCGGCTTCAATGCCAATGCCATTATCTTTCACTACACATTCCAACTGATCTTTATTTAAACGATGAAAGTTAATGATCAGTCGCCGTTCTCCCTGTTTGTGCAACAGCCCGTGCCAGATCGCATTTTCAATAACCGGGTGAATAAGAAAAGAGGGGAGAAGCACTTCTTCCTCATCCAATTCTTCATCTGCATGAATTGTATAAGAAAAAGAACTGCCAAAACGGAGTGTTTCCAGTTGAAGATAAAGATCAAGTATCTTTATTTCATCTTTGAGTGCTATGAAACTATGCTCACTTTCTTCCAGCACCAACCGTAATAATTTGGAAAACTTATTGAGGTATTGTAATCCTTCTTCGTTTCGTTTACTCGCAAACAGTTGAGCAATTGAATTGAGGCTATTAAAAATAAAATGCGGATTCATTTGGGAACGTAATGCCCGAATTTCAAGGCTGGTTAATTGTTGTTCGATAGCAGCTCTTTTTTTTATAACCATTATCCTATGGCGGAAAAGCCAGAAAGCAAGGAACAGACAAGATGCAATTACCAGAGTAATAAACCACCAGGTTTTCCAGAAAGGAGGGGCAATAGTAAAACGGAAATATCCACTACTTTCGTACCAGTCTTTTCCATTAATACTGGCCGATACGATGAATGTATAGTGTGCCGGATTTAATGATGTGAATCTTGTTCTGTTACTGGTTCCATTATTTTTCCAGTTACTGTCTAGCCCAACCAGTCGGTAGCGGTATTGCAAGCGATTAGTATTTCCATAATAAGGCGCAATAAACTCAAACTCTATGGAGTTTTGAAAATAGGTTAATGATAAAGGTGAGGAACTGCTTAAAAAACTGCTATCGTCCTGATTTACTACTGCTTTCATAATAATTACCTGAAGGCTGTCTTTTTGAGCCTCTATTTTCGCTGGATGAAAGTAGTTTATACCGCTATTACCCCCTAAAAAAAGCATCCCACTTTTATTGTAGAATATCGCATTTCGTGAATACACATTTCCCTGGACATTATCAGCAAAGTCAAACAAATCTGTTTGCTTTGTAATGGGGTCATAACGGCTCAGGCCCTCGTCTGTACCTATCCAGAATTTACCCCTTGGATCGTTTATGATAAAGGAAATACGAATATCTGGTTGAATAAAATATTCTCTGGTTACTATCGGTTTATCTTCATTTGTATTTATCCGAAATAAACCTTTTATGGTGCCAGCATAATACGTTCCTTTTTTATACTCACATATCGTTAGTACATCGTGTTCTAGATGTATTCGTTTTTTAAACGCAATAGTGCTATCATAAAAATACAGCCCTTTAGTGGTGCATAGCCAAATATTTTTTTGAGAATCACTATACAGGTAGTTGAAGGATTCATTGCTTCCGGGAATACTTAATTGATTTACTTCATAGGTGATGTTATTCATCAGATACATATTTCTTCCGATTATCAGGTAACGTTGATCAGGAAGCGTAAATATTTGTTGAATAAATTCTGTTTCTAATTTTGTGCGAACACTGTCTCCACTAAGCCCGGCTGGATAAGCGGGCCTGCGATATTTTTTGGTAGCGGGTTCGTACATCCATATTCCACCATTGGCCGTACCCATGATAAGATAATGGCCATCGTATATCAGTCCGCGTACAGAGGGTTGATTGAGGTGATCGGTAGCACCTTCTTTAGCGGAGAACATGGTGATCGAATTGTTGATGAAGTTCCAGTATCCAAATCCCTGGGAAGTAGATATCCATAAATTTCCTTTTTCGTCTTCTACAAAATTGCGTACATTATTCAACCAGATTTTCTTCGCTTCGATCTCCCGGTTACGTATAAGGCCAATTGTTTCCTGATCGGGTGTAAAGCTGATAAGCCCAGATCCGTGCATGAGCCAGATTTTTTTAGAGCGATCCAGATAAAGACTAAAGAAAAAAGGACTAGGCTCTAATGGCCTGCCTTTATGATAAAGTTGTATAAGTTTAAATCGTCTGTTCAGACTATTTACTTCAATTAATCCACTATGTGTTGCCAGTAAGTGCCGGTGCTCATCGAGGGCCAGAATATCGCGGATGTATAAAAACTCGTCCTTATTGCCGGGTATTTCTTTTTTTGCATCGATCGGTATAATTTTTTTTGTATCAAAATCATACCAGGAAGAAATCGTTTTTCTGCCAGTAATCAGCATAAGCCTGTTGCTTACTGCATACATAGCGTTATTGTTTTTGCAGGCCATGGAAACGCGGGTATGTGCTGCTGCATCAATTGCAAAAATTGAATCATGGGTTGCTAAAAAAATGGTGCTATTAAATACAGAAAAAACATTGGGAAAAACAGCTACCTGCAGATTCAACTCCGGGTTGTTTCTCTTTTTAAACGCCTTAGTTGTTTTACTCCATTCAAATATTCCTTTTGAAGTATGCATCCACAATTCTTTTCCGGGCAATTGAAACAATCTGCCAATAGCGATGGCTCCGGTAGTGTCGAACGGGATTTTTATAAATCCCTCCCGATCATTTTTATAGAGATAAATAGATGAGGTTGAATTTGCCCAAACCTGATTGGTTGAGTCACAGAATATAGACATTACCCTTTCGCCTACATTAAAATCTTTCATGTATTTACCATCAAAGCGATGAACCCGATCATTAGACATCAACCACACAAAGCCGGAATAATCTTTTATTACTTTCAGCATATCTGTACGTATACCAAACGTTTCTCCAAAGAGTTGTACATGATAATCGGGGAGTTGAGCGCAACAGAAATGAACTGTTAATTGAAAGAACAGGACAAAAAGAATGTATCGTTTCGCTTTCTTTTCCAAATCAACGTTTAGATCATTAAATGTACTGCATCAATTTCGCTATCACTATTTATTTTCTATAAGATAACCACTAGTGCCATTCATTGTTGCCGTAGTATAACCCGGAGGAACGCCGCCACCCGGACAGGGACCCGTGTAAGCAATGAATTTTGCACCGATACTTCCATCAATTCTAAAGCCAGGGTTCAATATAACCCCATTACCTGCCTTGTATTGAATATTTGCACCGACGCCTTTGATAATGGCGGTAGAGGTGATTGTATTGGTAACGGAAACAAAGGCTGGCTCACTCGGGGGATGACTATTGGTAGTAAAATTTTCATTGACGAGGCAGTTGGAAGTATAAAGCGATGTTTGCCAGATACCTCTTCCGTAAGTGCCTGCCCGCAGCAATCCGCTTGATTTACTAATTTCCAGATCGGTGACTTCCACTACTGGCAACCCATTGCTAAAAGGTATCCAATCGCCTAGTGTATTATCCCTGTAAAAAACACCTATATCGGTGCCTATATATAAGGCATCATCCGGTCTGCCATTGTTGTCATCATACACAATACAATTGATCGGCACATTAGGTAAAGAACCTGTGTAAGGATTCCAGATTGTACCACCATTTTCAGAATGGAAAACTTTACTACCTGCTGAAAAACCACCATAAGTGAGCCATATCTCATTAGGGTCAACAGGGTTGATAGTTAAACGGGTAAAGGGCTGGACAGAATAGGGTACAACTAAAATTTGCCAACTGGTACCGCCGTTAATTGTGCGCCATAATTTTTGCAAGCCATTATAATTATTATCGCCTGCATAAATAACACTGGCATTGGACGGAGCGACATTTAATACCGTTTTGCCCGAAACAGTATCCAAAGGCTTAATGCCAATTGCGGAGAATGTCCAGGAAGAACCATTGAAAGAACCTTTCACAACAGGCATATACCCCAAAAAAATAATGTGGTGATTTATTGGCGAAACCTGGATATTAGTAATCCAGAAAGCATCTGCAGTAATAGAATAATTTGCACTCAATATTGTAGGCGTTACAAATTCGCTTCCAAAACTTTGTCCGTTGTCGTTTGAATACCTGAAGGGCCCACGGGTAGAGCCTTCATACATAATGTTGCTGTTAGACGCGCTAATGGCATTATCTGCTCCGTCTTTTCCACCTGTTTGTTCAAATACACTGGTATTGGTGGTACGCAGGTGAGAACCGTTGTCCTGAGCACCTCCCAATATATGAGATGAATTGGCATTAGAAACACTAATACGGTAATATTGTGTAATGGCCAGGTTATTAATAAGCGAAATCCAGTTTAGTCCATCATTAGTGCTTTTATATATACCGCCATCTGTAGCTGCATATAATACATTGCCCGATGGCCCATAAACCAGATCATGAATATCTACATGATAATTGGCCAGGTCGTTGTCTATATAACTAACACTGTTTCCACCATTTGTACTTACAAAAATGGAGATACCTCCGGTAATTAGCTTGTTCTGGTTAATGGGGCTTACAGCCATTGAATGGTCATAACTTTCCTGTCGCCCAATCAACGCTGTGCCATCTCCGCTGAATACATTTGGAAGTGTACTGGCCCCTTGCACCCAACTTCCCGTTTCGCCCATATTATTGGAATAATAAATGCCGTTAAAAGTATAAGTCTGTCCACTGTTATTGGCAACCAGAAAATACACATTGGAGGAATTGGCTGGTGTTACAGAAATACTTACACGATTTGCATATATTCCCGGCACGGTATGCTTCAATGCCCAAGTAATGCCTCCATCCGTAGATTTATAGAACTTACCTCCATACGCGCCGGCGTAAACAACCTGCCCGTTGTTGGGCATAAATTCAATATCATAAATATAAGCGTTTTCAAAGTTCAAAACACTTATCCAGGTGCTGCCACCATTTGCGGTACGGAATATTCCATTACTGGTGCCAACCAACAGTACATTGAAATCGGAAGGATGCATGATCAATTTATAACCCAAATAGTTATCTGTTTCATTCCATTTAAGCCCGGTATAATTCCAGGCGTTTCCCCCATCAGTTGATTTCAAAACTCCGGTAGAATATTTTCCAGTACTAATACCATTTCCAGGCCCGCCGCCATCACCATCGCCTGTAAGTATGTATAAAATATTGGGATTTGATTGATTTACGGCTACGCCGGATAAATTTGAGTTTGGTAATCCATCTGTTAATGGTTGCCAGCTTGTTCCCCCAGTAGTTGTCTTCCATAAACCACCGCCTGCTGTGGCTGCATATATGGTGTTTGCATCTGAGTTAAGAAAACCCAACCTGTTTACCCTCCCGATACCTTCATTACCTGTGATAGAGGTGGGCCCCACCAGTGCCCAGCCGCCAGAAACCTGCTGTGGTTGGCTAATGATATTATTTTTTAACCGGGATGCTTTTTGCAGTGCAACTTGTTTCATTTGCTGAAGGTTTACCAGTTTGCCATCCTTACCCAGCCGGGTGGAGTAATACCATTCTAATCTTTTCCATTGTTCATATTCGCCTTCCGCTTCTTCTCCTTCTTCATCATCATCATGCTCTTCTTTTTCCTGTGCATTGAAATATGCATTCATTTTTTTTTGGTACTCATAAAAGCCTTTGGCTGTATCATACTGCGGTTTTTGCTGTGCCTGTATTGAAGATGACCATAAATACAATACACCACATAAACAGGCCATTTTTTTTGATGAATATAGTTTCATGCGCTATGTTTCTAAGTAAAGAAATAGGACGTTAATGATTTTTTGCTTGCAGACGCTGCATCTGTTCCCCTAATGAATTGATTTTTTTATCCTGCTGGATAATATAAAGCGTGAGTTCCTCAATCTTTTCCAATAATCGTTTGTTCATTTCTCCAAGCGCAATTCCTTCTTTTTTTACTTCATTTGCAGAAGGAATATTGGGAAGATGTTTGTTGTTGTTTATGTAACTCTCCAACTCAGTCAGTGAAATAAGCGGATATTTATTTTCAAATACATAATCCGGCCAAACATTTGCTTCCACCCGCACTTCTTCCGAAATAATTTTTCCATTAACCGATAAAGCATAACCGGCGGTAGGGTTGCCCGGGCCAATCATCATGTTCGTGTTTATATGCAGCTTTGCATTAGGCGCAGTAGTGCCGATTCCAATATTACCATCAGAAGCTACTATCAGGTCGTTCGCTATAGTGTTACCAACCATTCTGCCCAGCGTTAGCCGGTTGCCGAAATGAGTAATCCCAAATTCGTTCGAACCATCAGTTAACTGGAAACGTATTTGTGAAGTGGTGGCACCTGTTTGCGGGCGAAAGAAAAGGACGGGCTGTGACCCATATATCAATTGGTCGCCGGTAACATTTAAGTTGGCAACCGATATAGTACTTCCGATAGAAACATTTCCTGCTCCAAAAAAAATATCCGGCGGAAAAACAGAACTCCATTGTGTGTTTGTTATACTCCAGAAAGAACCGTTGTAAGAATAATAACCGGGTACTCCGTCTGTTTGATAAATAAGTAATCCTGCCGCTGGCGAACTAATGGTACCTCGTTGCGCCAATGTTAATCGAGGAACCAGAAGTCCTTTGTTGGTACTGGTAACATCGAGCTGCGCGCTGGGATGCGGGGCATTAGTACCAATGCCAACTGCTTGTGCGAGGCAAACGATACAGATGCAATTTGACACTAGTAAGGAAATTATCTTTTTCATATTATTCTGTTTTACTTTTTTCTGATTATTATTTTTATAACAAATGATTCTTTTGACAAGTTTTATTTTATCTTTTTATAACTCCGGTAATACGCCCATCGATCATCAATACAAGAACCCGGTTTACCCAGTCTACCTTCTCTTCAAGCTTCACAGAAACAGTGCCCGCATTTAATAACTGATTATTTAATAAAACCTGGTTTATTTTTTCTTCCTTATCAAGTAATAATAAACTGGCTTTGCCATCTATAGGCATCTTAATGCTGATGGTTGTTTTACTGCTATCTTCTTCTATGTTCAGGTTATCGTTTACATGATTGCTTAACCATTCTGTAGCTTCACCGGTACGGAGGGGTTGAATACCGCCACTGCCGCAATCACCGATCCATGCCCTGAATTTTTCTCCTGTACTTCCATCAGCACGAAATCCAACGGTAAGCGTAACACTGGTTTGCGCGCGCAAATAGAATTCTGTTCCGGTACCACCTCTCAATGTATTGGCGGCATCAATAAGCACCGCCTCATAGAATTTTACGCCGTTCACTTCACCTGTAAAAGAAAGAGAGCGTGGGCAAGGTCCATGTGTTTCGGATTTCCAGATACCGCGGCCAAAGGTGGAGGCATAGATAATGCCGTTTCGTATATGCATGTCTGTAACAGGTATTTGCGGCATGCCATTATAAAAAGGTTGCCAGTCAGTCATCAAAGCAGTTTTGAAAAAAACGCCTGCGTCTGTCCCGATATAGGCATCCAGGTTGTCATCGATCGTTATACAGTTAATGGGGAAATTGGGAAGAGTGCCTGATAAATTCGCCCAGCTTTCACCCGCATTATTACTATAATATACTTTCTCACCATCCCTGAACCCACCCATGGTAACCCATACCTGGTTAGAATTCGAAGGAGATACCGCGATACCGGTAATCTTTGTTATTGTATTCGGAAAACCCGGTTTCGATTGCAGTTCAAACCAGGAACCGCCCTGGTTATCACTACGCATCATTGTCTTTGCTGAATCTGAATTGCTTGGATAGTCATTAAATGATGCGCCACCGGCCGCATATATGCGATTGCTATTACTCGGGCAGGTGATCATTGCCCATCGGCCATTTCGCGACGTACTTACCTTCGACCAGCTACTACCACCATTAAGTGTTCGGTAAATATCTTCTCCGCTTACAAAAACAATATTGCTATTCGAATACGACATCGCAATTGTTTTGAACCAACCATCCCCGCCTACAGAGTTAATGTTTGTACGAGGAGGGCTGGCATTGGCATCGAATTTATAAAGCGTAGTATTTACGGATATATATGCCTGTGTGTTTGATCCGTTGTAAAGCTGAACATCGTAACCGTCGCCCCCAGCCATTTTGGTAAATGTTGCAAAATTCCCCTCGCGGTAAAGCCCTCCATTATCCTGTGCGCCGCCAATCATTACATCCGTATTAAGCGTGGATACATCAAAGTGGAAGAATTGGGTGGCCGAAAAGTTAGTATACTTGGCTGTATAGGTCGCACCATTATTGGGGCTTATATACACACCGCCATCCGAAGCCACATAAAGATAATTATTCAAGGGGTTGTATGCCAGGTCGTGCACATCCGCATGTACATAGTTGGAGAAGTCTGCATCGATATCAGAACTGGAGGGAGTAAACGCTGCGTTATTAATACTTCGGTAAATGTTAATATTGCCAGCTATTACGATATCGGCGTTGTTAGGAGAAGCGGCAAGGGTAAGTGCATATTGTGGAATTAAACTAGCGAGGCTGGCCAGGGCAGATATCTGTATCATATTATCTCCACTGTTGGTACTTTTATAAACACCTTTATTGATTATATTGTTGTTAGAATCCAAAAACGCGGCGAACAGATATACATAATTAGGATTGGCTGGTGTAACGGCCAAGGCAATACGACTGGCGGAATCGATTGGAACATCGAGATTGCTGTTTCGGTTTTGAAAACTCCCACCGCCATCATTTGAAATATAGAAGCTGTTGGCGGTTACGGCGTAGATGCGTGTTACACTGCCGGGCTTCCATTCAATATCATAAAAACGATCGGCAGCCGTTACGAGTAACCAACTGGCCCCACCATTGCTTGTTTTATATATTCCTTTTGAGGTAGCTGCCAGTAAAGTATTCGGGCTAATTGGATTTTGAATGAGTTTATATCCCACAAAAAAATCAGCTTCATTGCCGAGTGGTGCAGTAAGCTCCCAGCTCACTCCTCCATCAGTTGATTTCAAGACGCCGATAGAAGGGCGGATATAATCGAAACCCTGCACAAATCCATTATCACCAAGGTTACTGTCACCATCACCTGTTAATGCATAAATCACATCCGGATTGGCCCAGCTTACAACCAATCCCGAAACCCCTAAGGAAGGAATAAAAGAATTCAGGTTAAACCAATTGTCGCCGCCATTGACCGTTTTAAAAATTCCGGATGAGGGAGTTCCAACAAAGACAATATTAGCATTGGTTGGATGAAAAGCGATCCGATCGGCCCTGCCGATTCCGGTAGTGGATATATTATAGCCAGCGGTATTAACAGTTGGCCCCACAAGGCTCCAGTCGCCATTGGTGGAAGCAAACTTTGCAGCGCTGGCACGTTGCAGTTGGTATTGCTTTAGGGCGTTATAGGTTTTTTGTGTATAATGAGTAATATTTCCATTCGCATCCTGCCGGCCTTCGAGTTGCCAGAGTTGCCGTGCAAGAAACTTTTCCTGCTTATCATAATACGTCCTTTGTTTAGAACCGGAGGCATATTTCGACTGATTTATTTTTAAATACCGGGTCATTTCCCGGGCATAGCCGGAAAAACTTTTATCATTCTCCAGGCGTTTAGCTACTTCGCCAGGAATCATTACCTGCGCATTGGCAAAAAATCCAACCCAAAGTACAAGTAAGAATAAAAATATTTTCATAATAGTTATAGCCTGTTTATAGTATATCAACGAATTACTTTTAACTTCTTGATCAATTTTGTCTATCCCAGTAAATCAATAATTTCAAATTGCCGTATTATCGATTCTACCGGTTTCTTATTTGAAAAATGTCAAAGCAAGTAATACACAACTATTTTTATTTAGTGTAATTAGCTGTTACAGTTTTTGACTGAGTGAATCAACGGCATTGCCACTTAGTAGCTTTTTCTGGACTGGTTGCCTGTTGTAATGTTACCAGGTTGGCAGCATACTGAAAGCCTGGAGGCGAAGAAGAAATATACCAGCCTGGCTTTTCAACACTTTCTATCGCTACCGTTCTTACACCGTTTACTGTTCCTGTTACATGCATTTGAAATTTATAATTATCACCCCCAGGGTCTTCTGTTTCGCTTCGACTGTTGGTAGCAAACAAATGCACTTCCTGCTTATTGCTGGATGGGCCAACAGATAACCAAACCTTTCTTTTATTATCCAGTTGAATGGCATAGCATTGCTGGCCAGATTCAGTTATCGCTTTCCGTACATAGAATTTGCAGTCTAGATCTTTTGCGAGTTGGATAAGATCGTAGGTTTTTACAACATGATCCCTGTACGCAACGGCGCCATTTGTTTTGAAAAAAATTAATTTGTCTGGCGCCTCGTCAATCATAAATATATATGCGCCGGGAAAGGTGCTTTGCTGGGCTGTTTCATCACCGCTTTTACTGCATATTCCTGAAGACAGTGTAATAAAGGCAAACAGCAACACGAACGTTTCGATATTTTTTTTCATAAACAGAAATTATAAGGTTTACTACTTTTTGGTAATTCCATACATAGTTAAGCTGAGAAAAAGCAGAAAAGAATAATTATGAAGAAGCGGTAGAATGTATTGAGGAAACGGTAGGGAAGAAGCTTCGAGCTATGAGCTGCGAGCTGCTTCTTGTTGAGCGTTTCACGTATAAGGTCGCGATATCATTATCACTGACATTACACAATACTGATAAATTCTATTCAGTCTGTTATAAGAGTTGGTAAGCGCAACAACCATAGGCTACCGCTCGTAGCTCGCAACTCATAGCTTTCTTCTAAATTTGTTTCATGAAAAAACTCGTTGTACTTACCGGTGCAGGAATCAGCGCCGAAAGCGGATTAAAAACTTTTCGTGATAGCGATGGATTGTGGGAGGGATATAATATTGAAGACGTAGCAACACCCCGCGCTTGGAAAAAAGATCCTAAACTGGTATTGGAATTTTACAATCAGCGACGAAAAAATGTTCAGCAGGCCGAGCCCAATGAAGCACACTATGGATTGGCTGAATTAGAAAAGTATTTCGACGTGCACATTATAACTCAAAACATTGACGACTTACACGAGCGCGCAGGCAGTAAAAATATTTTACACCTGCATGGTGAAATTTTTAAAATGCGCAGCGAAAAAAATGAAGAATTAATTTATGAAATTCACCAGGATATTTCAATGGGTGATAAAGCTACAGATGGGGCGCAACTCCGTCCACATATTGTTTGGTTTGAAGAACCCGTTCCTATGATTGAAAAAGCTTTACCTATTGTTGAGTCTGCCGAAATCTTTATTATAATTGGAACTTCCCTCGCAGTATATCCTGCTGCCGGATTGATAAATTATGCAAACAATAAAATTCCAAAGTTTTTGATTGATAAAAGAATTCCTTACACATCAGCCATTCAAAACCTAACGGCTATTGAAAAATCGGCAACGGAAGGAGTCAGGGAGTTGAAAACTTATTTGAAACTTGAAGAGATGGATTGATGAATAAAATAAAAGAAAGAACAGAAAAATCAAGAAACCAGGAACCAAAGAAATTCGAATAAAAAATTTCAATGGCAACCATTTTTTGAGACAATTTGAATTTTATTTTTTTACTCCTTATTTGGATCTTTGCATTTTGATTATTTGGATCTTGTTTCTTGGATCTTTAGTTTTTGATAATTTGTTTCATAGGTTCTCTCCACCTTCCGGTCCGTAAAAAATTACCCAGGTAGCAAAATCGTCTGTAAAATTTTCAAACTTATGTGCTACTCCCGCCGGAACAAATAAAACATCTCCACTCATACAGGTCACATGCTTATCACCACGAAAGAAAAGTGATTTTCCTGAAACAATTATATAAAGTTCATCCTGGAGATGAGGTGTTTGAAGATCTTTTATTTTAGGTGCGTAATATTCTACCGTCATGGTACCATATTTCATTACCCTGGTGAAACGATGAATTTCTTCCAATTGAAGTTGGGTGATAGCTTCCCCTAATCCAATTTTAAAAGGTATCATCATAAGCTCATAGTTTCAGTAAAGGCTATTCCGTGTTCTTCCAGTTCTTCCATTACTGGTTCATAAATTTCACGAAGAACAGGTATATGCAAGCCAGTCAAAGAAATTTTTCCTAACATTATTAATTTAGCGGCAATTCCAAGTGGTAACCCCACAGTTTGTGCCATTGCTGTACGTAAACTATCTTTTCCTTTTACAACCAGGCTGCTTTTTATTGCCCGCCTGGTATTATTGATTTCATATTCTATTTCGTGCAACATAACAATCATATCCTTGTCGGATGGCTGTAATGCCAATTTATTTTCGATAGCAAATTGCAAAACATCGAGAGCGCTGCATTTTCCTTTATTAATTACCGTTTTATCATCATCCATCCCCAAAAAAAATAATTGCTTCATCGATAAATTGGCTTCGTGCATTTGACCAGCAACGGTGGCTGCTGCCTTTGTTTTAACAGTTTCGAGGTTAATATCCATCAAGGCCCCATTATCATCTACCATCATAAAATCCTGCAGGGCCTTTTTCTCATCCGGGTTTGATCCATTTTCAACATCCAGCAGCTCTTGTAATTTTTCCAGCAACTGTTTTGTTTTTGAAAACCGTTCTGTTAATTGTTTCTCTAACCAATCCGAAAATCCGTAATTCGTGAAATGCAGTTGAAAAAAACGCTGCAGGCTCATCCCATCGGTATCGTATTGAATAGTTTGGTCGGTAAGTTTAAGATCAATAATATTTTTCCAGCCAAAACAAAATTCGGGATAACGGAGTGTGGTCCTTATAAAATTAGTTGCTTTTTCTAACTGATATAATGGAATGTAACTTAGCGAATCTCGGTTAGGGTACCAGGCCAGATAACCGAGTTCAGGAATATCAACAACCCTGTTTGCATCAAACAACTCTTCATACTTCATTTTTCGAATAGTACCTTCTTCAATAAATGAGGCACCCGACATTCCTGCCTGAACAATGTTTCTTGGGTTCCAGGTTACTTTGTAATGCCAGGGATTATCGTCGCTTTCGGGAGCTACCAGTCCACCGCAATGAGATTTAAAAGAAGTTATAGTACCACCTTCGTCTTTAATACGGCTGATCAAATACATCGCACTCATGTGATCAATACCTGGATCAAGACCCATTTCGCAAAGAAATAATAATTTTTTCTTGTCAATATCGGCTTCCAATTCTTTTATCGCTTCATCTGCATAAGAAGCTGTGAGGAGGTTTTTCTCAAATAGTACACAATCCTTCGCAACCAATATATGCAAGTGAGGTGGAAGCAATGATATTACCAAATCGGCTTGCTGAATAAGCGTTTTACGTTCTAGTGGCTCTTCTACATCAACCAAAATAGCCTGCGTATGGGCTGCCTTTCCTAATTTCGATTGAACCAACGCGAGATTTCCATCGGCTACCATTAGCCGCCATTGGTTATGCAAGCTTTCTTTAACAAGATATTCAATTAAACAGGTTGCTGACTTTCCTGCTCCAAATACTAAAATTGATTTCATAGAATTTTAAGTAATGGATTGCAAGGTAACCATTAGTAAGTGAACACCGATCGTAATTACCATCGTGATTTTCCTAAGCCATAAACAAAAAAAACAGCCCCAAGTTTTTACCGGGGCTGCTTTTTCTTCAACCGTCCAAGCTAATTACTTATTGAGGTAATTTGATTTCGCCCACATCAGTGATTTGCCCTTCCTTAACTTCCACTCCCTCCATTACAGCATCTTTGTAAGGAGCGGAGGCACGCACAACCAGTTTCCAGGTGCCCGCTTTGGCTTGAAGTACAAAGTTTCCTTTTAAGGCTTGTGCTTTAACGGTATCAGTGCCGCTCATGGCCCAAATTCCAGAAACCGTAGCATCAACTGGCCGGATAGCGCCTTTTATACCGGAGGATTGAACAGTTCTAAATGCATGCAGCGTTATAACTGCTACGCATACTGCAAAAAGTGTTACAAAGGTCTTCTTCATAGTAAAATTGTTTTAAGTTAATCAATACAATACAAGTATATATGCATGCATAGGCATTTATTAAATAATAAAATGGCAAAAAGGAGAGGAGGGGTGGTCTACATGATCAGGGTGGGCAATAATAGAAATTCAACTACTGTGCCAGTACTATGAATTGTGGAGAAGTACTTATAGTTTTTGTACAATGCTTTTAAAAAAGATTATAATCCTGCATGAGCAAGACCAAGCGCTTTCGAATTTATTTTAATAACTGTATAGCTAACAGTAACACCGCGGGAAGATTTAGGAACCGGGATTACTTTTTGTTCACCTGCGGCAACATCATTAATTAATACTGTTTGTTTTTTAACAATTCTTTTTTCAATATTATGATAATTGACCAAGATCTCAATTTCATCAAGAGGATACTGACTATTATTAGAAACAGTTAATTGTAAATTTGATATTCCACCCAATACACCTGTTTTAAAGGTGCTGCCCTCAACAGATATCAGGGAAAAAATTGTTTTACGTAACGATTCAGAAACTGGTTCACTTTTTAGCGGGGTTGATGTTTTTTCAGACTCTGATAGATTCGGTTCTGCAGTTTTATCTTTTTGAACGGCGGAAATAATATTAACGACTTCTTTTTTTTCTGTTTTTGTTATGCCTCCGGAAGAAATCTTGTCGTTCTTATCTGGCAGTATTTTTTGATCAGTTATATTTTCTGGAATTGTTTGAGTCTTTAGTTCATTAGATTGATCCGTAATCGGAACGGTTGAGAGTTCTGCTTTTTGCTTTTTTGAATTTTCGCGGTCTTTAATTTGGTTTACAAGGGTAGCAAGTTGCTGTTGTTGCTCCGACTGTTTTCCATTACTTATTAAAAGGCCTATAATAACACCACCTAACAATAAACATGCAGCCACTGCCCCCATAAAAATGTTTTTAGGGGAATTCTTTTTTGAAGATTTCTGCCCAAAAAATCTTTCTTCGATTGCTTCCGGCTGTAGGCGGTCTTGTATAAAATGAGCAGTTTGTTGAAAAGAAGAATACGAGGACTGATTAGACAGCGAACTTTTCCTTTCTTCGAATGGCTTTTCTTTTTCAACGACTATAGGTTTTTTCTGAACTGGTTCAGTAAAAGCGGGTATCTCTTCGCTGATTTCTATTTTATTGGATAAGGGAATAGATGCAGAGTGCGATGATCCCGGAAGTGTTACAAATATTTTTCTTGATTCTAATTTAACTATTCTTGCCTGAGCAGGCGCTTCAACAATTCGTTCAATGATGTCTGTTACAGGTTCGGCTATTCTGTCTACCGGTACTTCAATAAGTTTTTGAGAAGATGAATTTACAGGTACCGATTCTTTAAAGACAGGTAAAGCCGTGTTAAAAATTTCTGTCGCAGGTTTTAATCCTTTTTCGGAGGTAGCAGATGGCTTTTTGAAAAACCTGTCGAAGGGTTGTTCTTCAACCATAGGAGCATAAGTAGTAAATTCTGGCAATTCGCCCGGGTAACGCCAACCCGCACTCTTTCCTTCGGCCCATATAAGATCATACGGTTTAAAACCTTTCTCAATTATTTCTTCCATTGAGTAGGGACCCGTTTGCTTATTATCCCTTAATAACAAATACCCTTTCATAAAATCATTTTTGTGGTACAGTAAATTTCAATAGCGTTGTTACGATAGAATTAAAGGAAAGTAGGATCAAGTGGTGTTGGCAAAAGGGATATTGGGAAAGCGGTTTGTTCAGGGTTACTGCTAAGATAGTAATAAGACCAGTTTCGTGCCAAAAAAGATAGAAGAATTGTTATAAAAAAGAAGTTAAATAAAAATAACAGGTCTTAAATTGAACGGTAAGATCATATTCACAAGCGTGGAAAAAACGGCTTTAAAAAACATTATTAGTTGGCGGTTTTACGGCCTGAAAACAATAGATTTGCCATCCTTCCCATAAGGGCAGGAAAACAGTCGTTAAATAAGCTGTAATCAAGTATGGAAGAGAATTTGACACCATTGGAAACAAGCGATCAAAACAGAATAATCCCGGTAAATATTGACGATGAAATGAAAACCGCTTATATCGATTATTCGATGTCGGTTATAGTCGGTCGGGCTCTTCCCGATGTAAGGGATGGTTTTAAGCCTGTTCACCGCAGGGTTCTCTTTGCCATGAATGAACTTGGAAACAGTTTCAATAAACCATTTAAAAAATCAGCTCGTATTGTTGGTGAAGTTTTGGGTAAATATCATCCTCACGGAGATAAATCTGTATATGATACCATGGTTCGCCTGGCTCAGGACTGGAGTATGCGTTACAAACTGATTGATGGGCAAGGTAATTTTGGTAGCCAGGATGGTGATGGTCCGGCTGCAATGAGATATACTGAAGTAAGATTACATCGTTTGGCGGAAAACATGCTCAGTGATATAGAAAAGGATACGGTCGATTTCCAACCAAACTTTGATGATTCATTAAAGGAGCCGACAGTATTGCCTTCACGAATACCTCAGTTATTGATTAATGGCTCAAGTGGTATTGCTGTTGGAATGGCAACGAATATAATGCCGCATAATCTTACAGAAGTTATAGATGGTTGTATTGCATATGTTGATAAACGGGATATTACCATTGAAGAATTAATGGTTTATGTAAAAGCACCTGATTTTCCGACAGGAGGCACTATTTTCGGAATGGAAGGAGTGAAGGCTGCTATGCATTTTGGAAGAGGAAGGGTAGTGCTTCGGGGAAAATTGAATATTGAAACGAAAGCAAGTGGCCGTGATCAAATTATTATTACAGAAGTACCTTACCAGGTAAACAGGGATGTGCTTTGTGATCGTATTGGGCAGTTGGTGAACGATAAAATTGTAGAAGGTATTACGCATATCAATAACGAATCGAATAATAAAGAAGGAACAAGGATTGTAATTGACCTGAGAAAAGATGCGATTGCCAATGTGGTAATCAATCAACTTTACAAGCATACTGAATTACAGACTTCGTACGGTATTAATAATGTAGCCCTGGTGAAGGGTAGACCCAGAACACTGAATCTTAAAGATA
The DNA here is from genome assembly GCA_031378605.1 of Chitinophagaceae bacterium. Taxonomy (GTDB): domain Bacteria; phylum Bacteroidota; class Bacteroidia; order Chitinophagales; family Chitinophagaceae; genus Endoryza. Next base: position 20,604 of record JANNEK010000402.1, read on the forward strand.
TGATCAGTGAGTTTGTGGAATTCCGGCATGAGGTAGTTGTTCGGCGTACTCAATTTGAACTTAAAGAAGCTGAAAAAAAAGCGCATATATTACAGGGTTATCTAATTGCATTAGATCATCTTGACGAAGTTATTTCCTTAATCCGTTCATCTTCTACACCAGATATTGCAAAAGAGAATTTAATTAATGCAGGCTGGGGGCTTGATGATATTCAGGCCAAAGCTATTTTGGAACTTCGTCTGCAGCGGCTTACAGGAATGGAGCGCAATAAAATTAAAGAGGAGTATGATGAATTAATGAATCTTATTGCCCGCCTGAAAGATTTACTCGGCGACGAAGGCAAGCGTTTTGAAGTTATTAAAAGTGAATTGCTGGAAGTAAAAGAAAAATTCGGCGATGAGCGTAAAACGGAAATTACTTATTTAGATGACGAAGTTCGTATCAAAGATCTGATAAAAGAAGAAGATGTAGTTATCACAATTTCTCATCTCGGATATATAAAGCGTACTTCGGCTACGGAATACCGACAGCAGCGTCGAGGCGGAAGGGGAGCAATTGGTGGAAAAACCCGTGAAGAAGATTGGATAGAACATCTTTTCGTAGCATCCTCACATCATACCATGTTATTTTTTACTGAAAAGGGGCGTTGTTACTGGATGAATGTGTACGAAATTCCCGAAGGAGAAAAAAATAGTAAAGGGCGGGCGATTCAAAATCTTATTCAATTACCACCGGATGATAAAGTAAGAGCCATCATTGATGTGAAAGATTTAAAAGACGAAGAATTCGTGCGTTCACACAATATTGTATTGTGTACTAAAAAAGGGATCATTAAAAAAACAGAATTAGCCGATTTTAGCCGTCCTCGTCAAACAGGTGTGAATGCTATAAACATTATTGAAGGCGATGAATTGTTAGAAGCAAAAATGACAGATGGTACCTGCGAAATTATGATGGCTGTAAAAAGTGGTAGAGCAATACGGTTTCCGGAAGTAAAAGTGCGCCCCACCGGACGTGGAGCTATTGGAGTTGCAGGAATTGAAGTTGATGATGCCAGTGATGAAGTGATAGGCATGATTTGTGTAAATGAGCAGGAAAAAGCTACCAAAACCGTTTTAGTAGTAAGTGGTAAGGGTTATGGTAAACGCACGCCAATTGAAGAGTATAGAGTTACTAACAGAGGAGGGAAAGGAGTAAAAACTATAAGTGTTACCGATAAAACAGGTCCATTGGTTGGGATATTGGATGTTACAGAAAAAGAAGACCTGATGATTACCTGTAAAAGCGGTGTAACTATCAGAATGCCTGTTATTGGAATTAGTGAGCAGGGCCGGGCAACCCAGGGAGTTAAATTAATAAAGCTTGATGAAGGAGATGAAATTGCGGCCATTACTAAGATGGATGAAGTTGAAGAACCCGTAAATGGGCTTGAAAATCCTGAAAACCCAACGCTAATTATTCCAGAACCGGATATGTTAAATAGTAAGGAACAAGCAACCGGGGAAGAAGAAGCACCATCTGGAAAAGAAGTGTAATAAATGAACTAGATTATTGTATAAAAGATTTTAAATTTACAGTTAAGGAATGTTGTATTACGTTATCATTGAATCAATAAAAACAAGTAAATGAAAAAAGTAATTCTGTCTGTAGTAATTGTAATTATTGCAATTACCTCACATGGTCAAAAACTTGAAAAGGCTAAATCTTTATTGGATAGTAAAAAATTAGCCGAGGCAAAAACGGAGATTGATAATGTACTTGCCGTTGAAAAAAATAAAACAAATGCTGAAGCGTGGTATACAAAAACCAAAGTATATCTTGCCATTGCTGCAGATCCTGCATTAAAAACCACCATTACTGATGCAAGGGGAGCAGCTTATGATGCTATTAAGCAGTATTATGAACTGGAGAATGCAAAGAAAGACACTAATCAGCGCCATATTCAACTAAAGCTTGAAAACAATCAACCATTTGTAGATTTGTACAAAGGATTTTCTGCAGACGGATCGACCTACTACAACGCCAATAACTTTAATGAAGCACTTACTAATTTTGAAAAGTGCCTGGATGTATTTGATTTTATGTCGCAGAAAAAAATGATTAGTTATCCAATTGATACAAACACGGTATTGTATACTGGTATTGCTGCAGAGAAGGCGAATAAGCCTGAAATTGCAGCCATCTACTATGCAAAAATTGCGGAGAAAAAAATTAAAAGCGAAGGCTTTATCGAAATTTATAAATGGTTGACTGATCATTATTTTAAGAAGAATGATTTAGTAAATGCCGGAAAGTATTTATCGCTGGGCCGTCAGGTTTATACCACAGATCCGTTTTGGGACGCGTTTGATCTGGATATGATTCGGGAGAAAGGAACAAAAGAAGAGTTATTTAAAAAATATGAAGAAGTAATTGCTGCCAACCCAACTAATTATTTATTTCCCTTTAACTATGGAGTTGAATTATACCAAATGGGTTACAACGAAGATATTACCAAACGCCCGGCAAATTCAAAGGAATTGATTTCAAAAGCGGCCACTTACATGAAGAAGGTTATTGAAATAAAGCCAGATTATCCAAACGCTAATATGGTACTGGGCCAATTACTTTATAATGAAGGAGCGGATATAGCAGCGATCAATAAAACAATTCGCCCACCAGCAGGAGGAAAATTAAAACCGGAGGAGCTTAAGAAAAAAGAAGATTTAAGGAATCAGGTAAAAGCAAAATTTGAAGAAGCACTTCCTTATTTTGAGCAAGTGGAAAAAGTATTAGCGCCCAAAGGAAAATTAAAGATGGAGGAGAAAACAGTATTGAAAGAAGCTTTTGATTTAATTATAATGATTAATGAAAACAAGGGCGATAAAGTAAAAGCGGAAGAATATACAGTAAAGTATAACGAGGTTGATAAGAAGCATTCGTAAAATAACACCAGCAAGAATTTGTTATAGCTAAGAATAATTAATTAGTATCATTTTAAGAATAAGAACAAAAGGGGATCTCAATAGGATCCTCTTTTTATTTGAGGTTTTAGTCATTTAACATAATAGTACGTTATGACTGAATTATACGTTTAGTCATGCCGTTAGTATTGACTTTGTTCCGGGTTGGCCGCGTTAGAAATCTAGGTATTTACTTTACCATAGATATTTGCCAAATCGAAATACATTAATCGAGTGTCTGAGTCTTTATCTTTCTCAGTTAGATACTCAAAGCCGTTATTCTCGTAAAAACGTAGAGATTGCTTGTACGCATCAACGGTTATGTATTTACACCCGGTTCTATTATTTGTAACAAACAATACTTTTAAATAATCAAGTATAGCTGTTCCATATTGCTTCCCCTTGTGCTTATTGTGCACCCCTAATCGGCCAATTTTCATTGCGGGATAACTGGTAAATCTTTTTCGCTGATGTAATTTCCGGCGTAATTTGTTCCAAGCACTATTCCCATCTACATCTTTTATAGTTATCTTGTCATTCAAGAGACTAAAAAAGGCAATCGTTTCATCTTCATTTTGAATGACATATGTTACCGCCAGTAAAGCGCTCAGATAATTTTTGCAGTCATTATGAAAGAAATCAGTCAAATCCGCATCCCCACAATCAAAATCTTTAAGAGGATGGTCTTTAGCAAGGCGAATGAATGATAGGGAAGAAAAATCCATTAAAATTTGGCAATAGCTTGGAGTCTGCTGAAATTAGCTTTTATTTTAGCTATTTGTTCAGCGGAGATTTTGACAGAAGAAGCCTGATTCATTTTTTTTATAAATCTCTGGGCATCCTTTCCTTTCAAAACTGGAGTTTCTTTAATATCCTTTGCCATAAAAAAATATTTTTTAAATTAGACGCGTAAATCTATTTGTAAAACGTCAAAATAGTCACAAAGTGTGTGATTAAGATTTTTTTTGTGTTCTGAATACTAGTATTAGCACAATTCATCGGCTATAGCTTCAGAAGCTGATCTCCTTGCGGAGCGTGTAGTATGGCAAAACTAACCAATCCTTACGAATTTACCAAACATGGCAGCATCTCACCAACCGCCGCCGGGCCATTGCCCGTTCCGTACTGGCCTATGCAGTATTTAACATAATATATATTATAAGACAACCTGACCCTAGAAATTAGCCAGCAGGTATTGGTCTCAAAAAAAATATTGGCAAAAGCAATGTAGATGCTGCACAAATTATTTCACTATAATTTTCCAGGCAGGTCCACTTTTAATTTTAAAGGAATCGGAAAAATTTCCTTCGTTTATTGCAAAAGAAAGATTCATTAGACTATTGAAATATGCCAATCCGGTTCCAGAATGCACCGTACCAAACGTATTACATAATAAATAAGTTCCTTTGTGAACCAATTTTAAATTTTTAAAAATTTGAATTTCCAGGGAATCCCCTACCTCATAACCGGCTTTTTTTACCAGGCTATCTGCTATATCTGTCCAGATATTTCCATAAGCAAGGTCAAGAACAGGAATACTTCCTTCAATGCTATTATCGTTCATTAATACAGGTGGTTCAAAAGGAATCTTTACTATGGAATCTAAGGAATATAACGGGCCTACCTGATCGAAACGAATAAGCCCGGAGGCCAACCGAGCAGCCGTATAAGCATAAACATCCCGCCCATGAAAAGTATAGGATTTGTCGGAGCCTGATCTGCGGTTTAAATTTTCATCAATCTCCCTGATTGATTCAAATCCAGTTGATTGAGCTATTAATGTCAATGTGCCATTATCTGGTGAAACAAAATAATGACCCGACTTTGTTTTAGCTACAACCGAATGTCTGTTGGTTCCAACTCCCGGGTCAACAACCGAAACGAACACCGTTCCTTTAGGCCAATAAGAATAAGTCTGTTCCAGACGGTAGGCGGCTTCCCAAATATTATAAGGAGGAATTTCATGGGTTAAATCGAATAATTTTAAGGCGGGATCGACAGATAAGGCCACTCCTTTCATAGCACTCACCGCACCATCTTTCAAACCAAAGTCAGTTTGAAACACCAGAAATCCCTTTTCGGATGACCTGCACCCTATTAGAAAGAGTCCGGAAAAAAAGAATATTATGACAGGTTTTAGCCTCATTTTTTTCGTCTTACTTTCAATAAAATTATTAAATCATTATGACCAAAGAAAAACTATTGTCGCGTATTCGTATTTCAATTGTTTTCTTCATCCTTATTTTGATTTTAAGCGGAATAACGGCTTTCCCGGTTTATACTGAATTAAAATGGCTAATTCAAAAGGATTTTTTTTCGGTAGAAAGCGTATTGGGCCAATGGTTATATAAAGTATGGTTAGGTGTTAAAGAAACACAGGAAAAACATGCTTTTTTATTTTATGGATACGATTGGCTGGCCTTTGCACACCTGGTTATTGCCATGGTATTTATAGGACCTTTTCATGATCCTGTAAGAAACAAGTGGATTATTGATTGGGCCATGCTTTGCTGTATTTCAATTATTCCGCTTGCGTTTATTGCTGGTTCTATACGAGGTATTCCGGTTTTCCATGTATTCATTGATTGTTCATTTGGTATAATTGGAATTTTTCCGCTGTGGGTAGTAAAAAAGTGGATCCATCAATTAGAGAAAACTCAAAACACTAAAGAGCTTCCGAATTCGTTAAACTAGTGCAAATCAATAATTAGTTTACATTTACCACAAAAGAAAAAGTTTTGAAAATTCTTCGTTCATCGTTTTGGCTTCACTCTATTTTTTATACTTTTTTGCAACGCTTTTCCTTATTTTTTTTTGGTGCAGCTTCATACATGATAATGGTACGAGCACTTTTCAAGGAAGATAATGCGGTGTGGTCGCTTTACCTCATG
>JANNEK010000405.1:0-3548 GCA_031378605.1 Chitinophagaceae bacterium
TTCCAGTCGGAAAACCTGCTCCACCTCTACCTCTCAAACCACTTTTTTTTACTTCTTCTACAATATCGGCAGGTGCCATTTTAAATGCTTTTTCAACAGAAGCATATCCACCCTCCTTACGATACACATCATAATTGCGTATTCCCGGAATCGTTACCTTGTCAATTAAAATTTTTCTACCCATTTTATATCTTTTACCAGTCGGCTAATCGTCAGTTTCGAACGCTACTATCTTTTCCAATAGTTTACCCAATTGTATGATTACTCTTTTTCCTGCTCTTTTGTATCCAACTCTTCTCTTGTTGGCTTGTCGTTATACCAGTTAGGAAAAAAGTGAAAAGTTATACGTACAATCAACCATGCCAATGCGAAACTGTACCTCAAATAATTTACTATTTTAATTTCTCCGGTTATTCCTTTATTACCGAGGAACATTCTATAAACAGACAGCAACACAAACGCTACAATCAGAATTATACTCAATGTATTAGCTGTATTCTTTTTCATATTACAATTTTACTCCCTGCCTGCTTAACAATTGCCATCCTTTTTTATTTTTAACCCACAAATGCAGCACAAATAAATTGATTTTAAAATTATTACCATTTGCTACTCCTTCCACGATCACTCGTTCCTTAACAGTAGCATATTTTTTATGTACACTAATTGACATCGAAAGGTTTTCAAATTTTTGATAAACAGTTTTTCCACTAGCCATATCCGCCACTACCTCATTCTTTGATTGAACCCAGGTATTTGAATGGCCATAGGCTAAATCGGGATGTAAAAGAGCATTTAAACTAATACCATCTTTATTTACAAACGCATTCTCCATTTTTTGCATTGCCTTTAAAACATCTGTAGTATCCGTTTGAGCCCTGCCCACGATGGTTACTGTTAGAAATAATAATGCAATAAATATCTTTTTCATGTGTGCTTTTATATGCTGATAACTATATCTTTTCTTCAATTGTAAGTTACCAGTTTCCATTTCGCTACTAATTATTTAATGATGCAGTTTTTCGGCATTCTTCCACAATAGCATCAACTTTTTCTTTAGTAAGGTGTTCGCGATAATTTTTACCCATCTGCATCATAGGTGCATAACCGCAACCACCCAAACATTCAACCGTTTTAAGTGTAAACATTCCGTCGGAAGAAGTTTGTCCTGCTTTAATATTTAATTTCTCTCCGATGTATTTGATAATATCATCGCTACCATTAAGCATGCAGGGTCCGGTATGACAAATTTCAAACATATACTTACCAACCGGTTTTAAATTGTACATACTATAAAAAGTTGCCACTTCATATACTTCAATTGGTTCTATATTTAATAAGGATGCCACATAATCCATCGTACCTGCACTTAACCATCCACCAAATTCCTGTTGTGCCAGGTGAAGTACAGGAATAAGCGCACTTTTCTGTTTCCCTTCGGGATAGAAAGCAATGATGCGGTTTACCTCGTTAAGTTTTTCTTCATTAAATTGAATCATAGTAGAAATATAAAATCAATTTTCATAATTTAAGATTTCTTAAGCATCCATCTCTCCTGCAATTAAATTCAAACTACTCATAACAATAATTGCATCACTAAGCATACTTCCTTTTACCAATTCTTCATATGCCTGATAATACACAAAACAAGGGCGCCGAAAATGCAAGCGGTAAGGTGTGCGGCCACCATCACTTATCAGGTAAAATCCCAATTCGCCATTTCCGCCTTCTATCGGAAAATACAACTCGCCTGCAGGGATATCTATTTCGCCCATAATAATTTTGAAATGCCATATAAGGGCTTCCATTTTATTATAAACGTCTTTCTTTTCAGGTAAATAGTATTCTGGAATATTAGCATGGTACACTTCAGACTCTGCTCCTTTAAACTCCTGTACTTTTTTATATGCCTGTTCAAGAATACTAAGGCTTTGCCACATTTCCTGATTACGAACAAGAAAACGATCGTAACAATCGCCGGTTTTACCAATGGGAATAGTGAAATCAAAATCTTCATAACTGGAATACGGGTTATGAATACGGACATCATAGTCAACACCTGCTGCACGAAGATTAGGACCGGTAAAACCATAATTTAGTGCACGCTCCGCCGTTATAGCTCCCGCACCAATGGTGCGTTCCATAAAAATACGATTGCGCATAAAAAGTTTTTCAAACTCCTTCAGCACTTTTGGATATTCTTTCAGGAATTTCTCGAGTTTTTCAAACGCAGCAACTGTGAAATTCCTTTCAAGGCCGCCAATACGCCCAATATTAGTAGTAAGGCGGGAACCACATATTTCTTCATAGATTTCATAAATTAATTCTCGGTATTGCATTACATATAAAAAACCAGTATAGGCACCAGTATCTACTCCAACAATAGAATTGCAAATAAGGTGATCAGAAATACGAGCGAGTTCCATAATAATCACTCGCAAATAATCTACCCGCTTAGGCGTTTTTACATTCAATAATTTTTCGCAGGTAAGATGCCAGCCCATATTATTAATCGGGCTGCTGCAATAATTCAATCGATCGGTAAGTGTAGTGATTTGATAAAGCGGTCTTCGCTCAGCTAATTTTTCAAAAGCCCGGTGAATATATCCAATCGTTTGTTCTGCTGATATAATCCGCTCCCCGTCTAATTCAAGTATATTTTGAAATACCCCATGCGTTGCAGGATGAGTGGGGCCAAGATTAAGCGTTGTTGTTTGCTTTTCTATTGACCCTTCAGGTAGTCTTATATTACTATGTGTTGTTGTTTCAGACATTACTGCCTTTAATTTATGATTTGTTATTTATGTCTCTCATTCAACAGAAGGATCTATAGATTTACAACTTATCATTTTTAAATATTTTCAACCTTCTATAATGCTATCAATAACTAATTAATAATTGTCGCAATGCTCACACACTTATACTTTTTATCTTCCAAACATTTCATCATCCTTATCCACCCGCGTTTGATCTTCCAATGGAAATTCTTTTCTCATCGGGAAATAATCCATTTCATCAACATTTAATATTCGCTTCAGATTGGGATGTCCCAGAAAATTAACTCCAAAAAAATCGAAAGTTTCGCGCTCCATCCAATTTGCAGAAGCATAAAGGGCTGTTGCACTAAACACATCAGGTTTATCAATAGAGGTAAATATTTTAAATCGTATCCTTACATTATCAACTAAATTATGGAGATGATATACTACGGCAAGCTCTCTTCCACCCTGCGAAGGATAATGCACAGCCTGTAAATCTGTGAGAAAACGAAATTTCAATACATCATCATCAAAAAGAAATTGCAATACTTTCAAATTATAGTCTTTTGACGCTTCGAAGGTGAGCATGCCATAGGGTTCAGAAAAATCAGTAACCTGTTCTCCAAATTTTTCTTGTAGTCTTTCTTTAATTTGTTCGTTGGTCATGAATAGCCCCTTATGCTCCCCCGGTGGAGGAGAGTTTTGTAAAATCGCTAATTAAAATGAACTTCAAAAATTTTTTGACTGCTGCCAAAAGCCCCTCCCTTGGAGGGGTTTGGGGAGGCTTCT
>JANNEK010000419.1:0-4396 GCA_031378605.1 Chitinophagaceae bacterium
CAAAGATTTACCTTGCGATATTTTTAGCCCGTTGGTGCGATATTTTTTTTCAATAGATGGCATTAACTCTTTTTCAATATGGGAAAAAAATTTTCTCCTTGTGGATTTAGATAGTCGTTTGATTTTACAGGTATCATCACCCTGTTTCGGGAAGCTTCATCTTTGTCTTCGCTGCCCACAATAATCATTTGAGAAACCAATTTATCCCTCCACAAGCGATAAGCAACCGTTTTGATTTCCGAAACGAAGTAGGGATTGCCATCTAAAAGATACAAAACAGAATACGTTTCATTTGATTTATCGTAACCCCCTGGCAGGCAAACGATGAATTTTCTGTTCTCTTTTAAAAAAGTACAATTGATGTTGTCTCTTACACCTACTTTGATGGTTACTTCCTGTGCCTGTAAAGCCCTTTGCATAAGTACAGCGAGAAATAACATTAAAAACTTCCGGAAATAATGTGTGCAATTATTTCGGGCAGCGTGGTTGTGTACTTCCATTATAAAATTTGGTTTGAATGTGTGTGCAATAACAAACAGTCTTATAGCAAAAACTCTTCAACATTATCACAATTGATAAATCCAAAACTGTGTTTCGGATAATTAGATGAAAATGTTTTATTAAGCCGGGGTGTGTTTTTGTTGCTCCATTTTATTTCAAATGTTTCAAGCATATTGTTTTTTTGTATCACTAAATCAACTTCCTGCTGGTCATGAGAGCGCCAAAAGAAAAATTTCCCAAACTGTTTTCTGTATTCGTTCTGTTTGTACATTTCACTGATTACAAAATTTTCCCACAGGGCACCTTTGTCGCTCCTGTTTTCAATCAATGAAAAATTACCCGTCAGGGAATTGATAATTCCATTATCGGTAAAATAAATTTTTCGTCCTTTCTTTAACTCCTTAGTAAGGTTGGTGGCATAAGCCGGCAGCCGGAAAATAATATAGCACTGCTCCAATAGTTGAATATATTTCTCTACCGTTTCATTGTTAATCTGCAGTTGTTTGCTTAGCTGGTTATAGTTTATTTCGCTGCTAATGTTTGATGCCAGCATTTTTAAAAGATGAATAAGTTTCTCGGGTTTTTTTAATCCCTGGTGCATCAATATGTCTTTGTAAAGAAAACTGTCTGATAAAAGTTTGAGCCGCTCCTTTTCTTCTCCCAAATGGGTAACCACTTCGGGATAATATCCATAAACCAGTCTGTGTGGTATCATTCTTTTTTCCTCTATCAAGCCATGATGATTCACCATTTCAGAAAAACTGAGTGGAAACAAATGAAACTCCCATTTGCGGCCGGTAAGGGGTTCATTGGTTTTGTTTTTTATTTCAAAGGCGGATGAGCCGGTTGCAATAACCTGTATATCTTTTAATGTATCGGTAATAAGTTTAAGTTTTTTGCCAATGTCGTTTATTTGCTGGGCTTCATCAATGATGATGATTTTATTTTTTCCGAAATAACTTTTCAACCGGGTAGAAGTAGCATTTTCAACCAGTGTTTTTATATCCGGTTCGTCTGCATTAAGCCATTGTGTATCTTTTCTGTTTTCAGTAATCATTCGCAGCAGGGTAGTTTTGCCTGTTTGTCTTCCACCAAGGACAATGATAGCTTTCTCCTTATGCAATTTTGCTTTCAAATCCTTTTCAAGATACCTAAAAATCATAATATTTTATGTTACAACAGTAAATATAACGCTATATTTTTGGATTGATACAAGGAATTCCTATAAATAACTCTTCGAGTTTTTCTCCCGATGTCTATCGTGAGTGAGTACAGGCATGTGCTTTTATAAATATTTATTTGAGGTGAAATTCATTTTTTAATAATTCTATCATTTTAGGGATTTCTTTTGAAGGTCAGTTAACATTGAAATATAGATATTAAATATGCCTTTTGTCAAAAACAATTAAATTACTCTATGCCTGCAATAATTTATCATCATCAATAATTAATTTAAGATTTTCGATTGTATTTAAAAAACTACCTAAGTCATTTTGGTAATTCATCTACTATTTTTTAATGAAAAATTTTCTATTGAAGTAATTGGTTGATGCAATACATTTTTTTATAAATGATATAGCGCCATCATATCTTCCGTAGGTAGCACTTAAATAATACATTATTTTAATTGTACTGTCGTTTAAAGGGAGCAATTGAACTACTTTAACCAAACTACCAAAACTCATTTCTTGGTTTTTACAATATTCAACAGATTCATTATTTTTTGTAGTAGAGTTGGAAGTTTCAGCTTATTATATTTTTATAGAAATTTCATCTATACTTTCTATTGGCCTATTTTCCTCCTGCTGCTCATGATTTAATTCTTCACTCATTGCTTTTTCATTTCTATTTTATCTCCATTATTGATGAACCAGGCTTTGAGCATTTTACCTTTTTTGTCAATATCAAATTCAATAAACCGATCTGATTCGTCTGCATAAAAAAATCGTTTGCTCGATTCTGGCTTCAATTCGATATCAGAACCATCCGCTGCACGACGATACAATTTATTTTCCTTTTTTATTAGTTCAATTGCCCCGGTGGCAATATACTTTCCGATATAATTTTCAAGTATCGAAGGGTCGATTTTTATTTCTTTGGGCAGATAAGGCTGTTGAACTGGTAAATCAAATAAAATAGAGGCCATGGCTTCACCCATTTTATCAGAATTGGCGCTATTGTTCGAAAAAACAATTATATAAACATCATCATTAGGGTAATATGCCAGGTGTGTTACAAAACCAGGAATACCTCCATTGTGCGATACCCGCGGATGTTGCTTTAAACTATCTATACCTATTCCGTACCCATAATTATTTCGATAAGGCGTCATCATTTTTTTTGTTGATGCCGGAGAAAGTACCTTGTTGTTATGAAGTGCTTTTGTCCACTGGTATAAATCTTCTGCTGTAGAAAACATAGCTCCTGCACTATAAGGTGCTTCCATAGAAATATACATTGCCTGTTGCCAACTACCCAACTCATTTTTAGAATATCCTTTTGCACGAAAGGCTAATATCGAATCCAACTGATCCATACCTGTATTTTTCAATCCAATTTTTCTTATAATATTATCTAATAAAAAATCACTGAACTTTTTCCCGGACACTTTTTCAACAATCACACCCAATAAATAAAATCCGGAGTTGCTATAATTCCAATTGGTGCCGGGTGAAAAATCAAGTGTCTTGTTTTTAAATAATACAATCATTGAATCAGCAGAAAGCGGTAGAATTGCTTTTGGCCAAAACTCAGGAAGGTCAGTATAGTTTTTTATTCCAGATGTATGCGTAAGCAGCATATGTATGGTTATACTATCACCCTTCGGATAATCGCTGATGTATTTACTGAGTTTATCTTCAACACTTAATTTGCCCTGTTCTTCGAGTAGAAGAATACAGGCTGCCGTAAATTGTTTAGTAACTGATCCTATACGATATTTTGTAGTGGAAGTATTGGGAATATTCCATTCCCGATCAGCCATTCCGAATGATTTTTTATAAATTGATTTTCCTTTTTGTACCACCTGCACCGTACCATTGAATCCTTTAATTTTATATTCGGCTTGTGCATAGTAATCCAATAGTTGCGGATAGTTTTTTTGTGCAAGCGTTGCCAATGGCAATAAAAAGAACAAGGCAAAAAAAATTTTCATTATAATGGTTTATTATTTGGTGGAAAAAGAAGCAGCTCTACATAAGAATATCTACAAAAGGTAAACTTAACTTTTGTTCCTTTACTAAACGCTATTTTTTCTTCATTTTTCGTTCAATAAAATCAACACTTGCTTCATAGGCTTTTACCCAACTTCGGTATAGTAAAAAACCATGCACTTCATCCGGTAATATCAATTGCTCAAAATAAACATTGCGAGGACGAAGTGCTTCAATAATATTAACCGTTTCACTAAACGGAACATTGCGGTCGTCATCTCCATGTATAAAAAGCACCGGGCTTTTCCATCCATTAATAAAATTTACGGGAGATGATTCATAGGCTTTCTTACCTACACCAACATACCTTAATGAATCGTACCAGGGCGCAAAGGTTGGTTCTTCATCATTCCAATTATGCACGCCGTGTATATCAACACCCGCGGCAAAGAGATCACTTCTTCTCGCCAAACCATGCGCGGTTAAATAGCCACCATAACTTCCTCCCCACAAACCAATACGGTTTGCATCCACATCGTTTCTTTGTTTGAGGTATTCACCGGCACCAATTAAATCCTTTACTTCGCTGGCACCTGTTATTCCATAGCTGGGTGCTTCGCGAAAATCTAATCCATACCCTATACCACTCCGGTAGTTTAAGGCTACGACTATATATCCTTTACTGGCAAAATACTGATTGAGTGCATAGGCATTACTATAATATTGTCCGTAATTAAAACCCA
>JANNEK010000003.1:0-2722 GCA_031378605.1 Chitinophagaceae bacterium
CTACAAATCCCCCTAATGGCGGGGTGTCGCTGAACAGGGTATAGCCAAAAGCCCCGGTCTCAAACAGGCCGGGGCTTTTTTATTTTTATTTGTACGATTTTGAATTTTTGCGGGGCTTCTCGGCTATACCACTAAATGTTACCTGCTGGCCTTTCTCGTCAAAGCAGGAAGCCTTTTTGTAATCCGAAATTTACTCCACTTTCCCAATCTGTTGTCAAATGGGTTCTCACTGTATTAAAAAGATGTTGCACAACGTCAATATAAACAGGATTTTTTTTATAGCCTGGCAAATAGCGATATTCTCTATCAGTATTTTTTTGTTTACGTAAAATATAAATTTGGTCAACTTTAAATTTCCTAAGATTAACTTGCTCGGTTAACTTTAGCCATTCTGCTACTAGAATATACAAAGCATTTGGGTTTCTATGTTTCAATTGTTCGGCTGCTGTTGATGAACCTTCAAGCATAGTTTTGTCAAGATAAGTTTTACATTCAATCGCAATTGCTGGGATTTGAAAAGTATGGTGTTCTTCATCAGCAACTCCTGCACAACTCATTTTGGTATTTATGGTTACGCCTATTGCAAAATCATGGTCTTTCTTTTCAAATTTTACATGAGGATTAGAAACCATTTCTTTATAGTTAGGAGCATTAAAAAAAATATCTTTAAATGTATGAGCCTTACCTATTAAAGCTAACTCTGAAAACTCATGTACTAAATCTCTAAACAGGTAATACATAAATTCCTCTAAAACCGAAGAGTGCAAGTTTGAACGAGAGTCAAATTGTTCAGCATATTTCTGTTGGTCTATAAAATCTTTGTAGCCTGCAAATAAATCTACTCTTTGTTGCAAGGTCGCTAAATCATTATCTGTAGCAAGTACAACTGGACCTTTTAATGCTACGTTTGCGGCTTTCCATTTTTCATACTCAATTCTAATTTCTGCAAGAAATTGTTTTGATTGAGCATCAGTATATTTATTTTGACCGTTTTCCTTCTGAGTTAAATTGTCGCCGTGAACAAGCATTCTTTTTCTGTTTTGGTTAATGTTAGTTGCGAATATAAATTTTCTGCAATTGCTTTTGCTAAGTATGGAGGAACAGCATTTCCAATTTGATTGTATTGGCAAAGATGTTTTTCTTCATCCCTTCCTTCTCTTTGAAGCAGTTTATGACTTACAACAGTAGGTTTACCTTGGAAAACATACCAATCGGGAAAGGTTTGTATTCTTGCCCCTTCTCTTGGGGTAAAGTTTCTATTTTTATATGGATGCACAAAGTTTGCGTAAAATGAAGCCGCAATTGTATGGCATTGTTTGTCGGGGTACATTCTTCTGTTATTTTGGTCATAGACTTTTTCAGAAAACTCTCCATTGCCATTTCTTTTTATTGGCTTTAAATGGTCTGGTACATCAGAAACAGAATGTCCCCATGACATAGAGGCAAAACGTTCAACCATTCTTTTAGAGTGTCTCATGGCAACATGATTGTAAACCATTTTTGAATTTCCTCTAATTGCTTTTTGAAATTCATTTTTAGGACTTGTAGGGTAATCCATTATTTCCCCTCCTTGGCAAGCTTCAGTTTGAGGCAAATCAGAAATGGCGTCCCACAATGTCGGAGTTCTTTTTAAATCGTTTCCAAACAATGAGTAAGAATTAGTTTCTACGGAATGTGTAGGCTCTGGAAAAGGATTTTCAAGTTTTTGTTTGGATGCAATTACAACTAATCTTCGTCTTATTTGAGGTATGCCAAAATCAGTTGCATTTAGAATTGTGTGGTAAACATTATAACCTAAGTTTTCAAGTTCTTTTACTATAATGTCAATAACCAAATCTTTTGAACTTGTCTTAGCCTTCATAAGATTTGGAACATTTTCCATAATCATAACTTCGGGGTCGAATACTTCTCCTAAACGAATAAATTCCTTGAAAAGTGAATTTCTTGGGTCTGTTGCATCTCCTGCGTTTCTGTTAGCAATAGAGTAACCTTGGCAAGGCGGACCACCCAAAATAATATCTGGTCTGTCTTGAAATTTATCTAACAAAAAATTCTTGTCAAATTTTTGAATATCGCCAACTAATGTTGTCGCTTTTGGATGATTATATTGAAAGGTGTCAGCAGCCCATTGGTCAAACTCAATGGCTCCAATAATATCATAGTGTCCTGTTAGGTCAAAGCCTAAACTAAAGCCTCCTGCACCCGCAAATGTGTCTAATACTTTCATATTGTCAAAGATAACAAAAAATACAAGCTAAAACCTTTAGTGGAGTGTTGCCCAATAGGCTTGCAGGTAACGTATTGGGCTTTGTAGCAGTTGGGGAAATAGTTATTGTCCAGCTGGTACAAAAGCCGATTAAAGTTACAGAATACAAGTTAGAACTAAAAGTTGAATAATAAACGTCCAGCCCAGGCCGAATTTGAATTTAGTTATTAAGCTGAGGACATATTCGTCAACCCCAATTGCACAAAACCCTTTGTTCAAGCAACACCTGCCGTGGGCTTTCCTCCACCTTTAATCCCCTGCCAAATTTCAAAGCTCCATTTTTGTTGTTCATCAAATATAAACAAAAATGCAAACGAATGAACTTTCCGGCAATCAATTAAATGCCGATGCGCAAGGGTGGATAGACAAACTGCGGCAGGTACTGCTGATACAAAGTAAGGGCAAGGGTACGGTAAAGAGCTATACCGCAGAAATGATCCTGCTGTTTAAGTACTA
>JANNEK010000011.1:0-2138 GCA_031378605.1 Chitinophagaceae bacterium
TGCCTGCTCGGCCACCGCGATCCGCGGTCTGATCAAGGACATGATCGAGGCCGAGCAGCCGGACAACCCGCTGTCGGACGCCGAGATCGCGCGTCAGTTGGCGCGTCAGGGCCTGGTGGTGGCACGCCGCACCGTCACCAAGTACCGGCAGTTGCTGCGCATTGAAGCAGTCGAGCGGCGCCGCAAACGGGCATGAAGAATGAAGGATGAAGAATGAAGAATGAAGAATTTTTGGAAATGTAAGGTAGGTAAAAATAATACAAGTGATAAACGTTTCGTGTAATTGTATAATTTAAGAATCGAATTAATTGAATAGAATAAGTATTATTAAAAGATTGATATTTGCCCGGCCACACCAATTGACAAGGCAATAGTTGATTCATAGAATTGCAATAGCGGTAATAAAATATAAACCAACCTGCCGCAAGCAGGCTCAAAAATAGTTTTCAATTCATGTGGAGCTTAGGTAACTTATCACAAGCAATCGATCAATGGCTAAATAAGATATTTAGTGATTCGCTCGTGGTGCTTATTGAAGGTGTGATCGTTGGGTTATTAGCAATCGGCTTATTTTCTGTACTAGGGTTGGTATTAATTATGATGGAACGAAAAGTATCTGCGTATATGCAAATACGACTCGGGCCCAATAGAGTTGGGCCAAAAGGAATGTTTCAAACAGTAGCAGATACCTTGAAATTGATGGTGAAAGAAGGAATAACTCCCGATGGGGCAGACAAGTTTTTATTTAACCTGGCGCCTTTTGTAGTAATGATAACTGCAATGCTGTTACTGGCTCCTGTTGCATTTGCTAAAAATTTTCAATTGTGGGATGTAAACATTGGTGTATTGTATATATCTGCTATTTCCTCTGTATCGGTGATCGGTATTTTAATGGCGGGATGGGCAAGCAACAATAAATATTCTCTATTGGGTGCCATGCGTAGTGGGGCACAAATAGTAAGTTATGAATTATCGGCCGGCCTTTCTATCATTACAATTGTAATACTTACTGGCAGTCTAACGATTACGGATATTGTAAATGCACAGGCCGATGGATGGTGGCTCTTTAAGGGGCATATCCCGGTTATTATTTCTTTTGTTATTTTTATTATTGCCGTTACGGCAGAAACAAACAGAGCCCCATTTGATTTAGCGGAGGCCGAGTCAGAATTAACTGCAGGGTTTCATACAGAATATTCAGGAATGAAATTCGCTTTATTCTTTTTAGCAGAATATGTGAATGTATTTATTGTTTGCGCAATTGGTGCCACCTTATTCCTGGGTGGATGGATGCCCTTTCATGTAGGTAATTGGTATGGGTTTAATCATGTAATGGATTATATTCCATCCAGTATATGGTTTTTTGGAAAAACATTTTTTTTAATTTTTGTGATCATGTGGTTTAGATGGACTTTTCCAAGGTTAAGAATCGATCAATTGTTGAATTTGGAATGGAAATATTTACTGCCGATTAGCATGGTAAATTTATTATTAGTAACCTTAATGGCGATATTAGGATGGCATTTTTAAAAGATAATTACCGGTAATTAATTATTACTAACGATGTACTTAATAAAATATATAAAAGAAGTTTTAGGAACCATAAAATCATTGGCAACAGGAATGAGGCGTACCATGTATTATTTTACGCATCATAAAGAAATTATAACGCAGCAATATCCAGATAACAAAGATTCATTGGTATTTCCAGAGCGTTTCAGAGGAGAAGTGATCATGCCCCATAATGAAAACAATGAGCATCGGTGTACCGGTTGTACCGCTTGTGAATTAGCCTGCCCGAATGGAACTATAAAAGTGGTTACCAAATTTGATATTTCTGCCGATGGAAAAAAGAAGAAGGCAATTGATAAATTGGTTTATCACCTGGAACTATGTACTATGTGTAACCTGTGTATTGTTGCCTGTCCTTCCGATGCAATTGTAATGGCTCAAACTTTTGAACATAGTGTGTATGATAGAAGTCAGTTAACCAAAGTACTTAATACACCTGGTTCAAAAATTATGGATGGAGTGGAGTGAGACTTTTGACTTTTGACTTTTGACTTTTGACTTTTGACTTTTGACTTTTGACTTTTGACTTTTTACTTTTGACTTTTGTCTTTAGACGTTTGACTTTT
>JANNEK010000051.1:0-38036 GCA_031378605.1 Chitinophagaceae bacterium
CAAAGGTGGAGCAAAAGAGGTGCTCAAAATATGCTGCACTTAAGAACCTGCTCCATGAACGAACAGTGGGGCAAAGTAATACAGTTAACAAAAAATAATTTTAAACAGGCTGCTTAACAGCCGAAAATTTGAATTGCACCCAAAAGAACCTAAAAATTCTTAGAGAACTGCAGGTAGTTTTTGTTCCATCGGAACAGTTTGTGGGTAGAAAATTCGTTTGTGAGGTTTAAAGCGTTCCATCGGAACGCCTCGTGCTTTTAGTAAGATTTGATGGTAATACGAAACGTGCCGATAGAACATAGGGCCGCCATGTTTTCATTGATTTGCCCACGAGACATACCCGATGGGGCAAAAAATACAGGCGGTTTTACCTCTTTACTAATTTGCTTTTTGATTAGCATCTCAAAAGAAGAATTAGCCCAAAAATAACGGCTTAAGATTGATAAGCTAATTTTCCTTAATTTTCGTATACCATAAATTTATTTCCATGCAACGTAAACAATTCATTAAACAGGCCTCCCTCGCAACTGCTGGTATGTTGTATATACCTTCCTATTTAAAGGCTACTAATGCTGATGAAACCATACTCGGCCATAATAACAAACGTTACCGCATTAACACCAAGTGGAGCCAGCTTAGTTTTGATCAATACCCGGTTAAAGACTGCCATGAAATGGTTCAGGATAAATTGGGTAGAATTATCTTACTTACCAATGAAACAAAAAATAATGTGATCATTTATGATAAAGGAGGAAAGCTAATAACCACATGGGGTACAGAATATCCCGGTGCGCACGGACTCACTTTATTTAATGAAGGTGGTGAAGATGTATTGTTTATTTGCGATAACAGCAGGCACCAGGTTATAAAAACCACCATCACCGGGAAGGTATTGCTAACACTCGATTATCCCAAGGAAACAGGCGAATATACCAAAGCCGATGAGTATGTACCTACCGAAACAGCGATAGCGGCTAATGGTGATATTTATGTAGCCGATGGATACGGAAAAGATTTTATTATTCAATATGATTATAAAGGAAATTATATCCGCCATTTCGGAGGAAGAGGAAATGGCGATAAGTATTTATTGAATGCACATGGGGTTTGTGTTGACGCACGAAATAAAAATAAACTCTGCCTTATTGTTACTTCCCGTCAACAAAATGCTTTTAAACGATATACCCTGGAAGGCGTTTATATTGATACCATTCCCTTACCAGGCGCATGGGTATGCCGGCCGGTTATTAAAGGCGATTACTTATACGCGGCCGTTTTACAAACAAATGCACGGCAAAACGAAGAATCGGGTTTTGTAACTATCCTGGATAAGAATTTACAGGTAGTATCAAATCCCGGAGGCAATGCTCCTGTTTATAAAGATAATAAGCCAGATGAAATGTATCAAACCATTAAAGCATTTCAATACCCGCATGATGTTTGTATAGACGATGAAGAAAATTTATACATAGCACAATGGAATAGCGGACATGTATATCCCTACAAACTTCAACCAATATGATAAGATTGTTGCTACCTTTTTTAATGCTTGTTTTTATAAATGGAACGGCGCAGGAAAAATTTCAACTGGCACCTCCCCTGTTGAAGTACGGTTCGGTTTTCTTTAAATCACAAACGACTCTTGAAATAAAATTCAATCAGCCAGGTACTGAAATCAGGTATACATTAAATGGAAACGAGCCAACGCAGAATGATTTATTATATACCACGCCATTAATCATAAAAAACAACTACACTATTGTAACAGCAAAAGCAATGGGAAAGGATTATTTAACTTCGGATAAAGTAGTGGTTGAATTTTTTAAACAAGGAAAGAACTTCGCTCAAGTTAGTTTTACGGATCCCAACCCAAAATATCCCGGCAGTGGAAAAACTTCCTTAAACGATTTAAAAGGTGGGCTACTAGATTTTAGAGAAGGAAATTGGTTGGGCTATAATTCAGATTCTGTAGAAATTGTGATTGATCTCTTAAAAAAAGAAAAAATTAATTCGGTGCTGGTAAACCTTCTGCGAATGGAGGGAAGCTGGATATTTTTGCCGGAATTAATTCGATTGTATGCTTTTGATGAAAAGAAGAAAAACTATTTCCTAATTGGTAATAATAAAATGAGCAGCACTAAATCGCTGCCGGATAAATCTATTGCCCTAAAAATTATTCCAAATCGTTCAATAAGAACCGATAAGTTAAACTGGTAGTATATCCCTTGAAAAAAATACCCGAATGGCACGATGGAAAAGGAACTCCTGCCTGGCTATTTTTGGATGAGGTGATTGTTTATTGAAATACAACTGTTACAGTTTATCTTACAATTTTTTTTGCACCTTCTTATTTTTATTTCTCTCTCTTTGGTTAACATTGCCTCGCCTTCTCTATTTTTACCAAAATTTTTGCATGAACGTTAAGATCAACGATAGCTGGAAAGAAGTATTGAAAGCTGAATTCAATAAACCTTATTTCCTGCAAATCGTTACTTTCTTAAAAACAGAAAAATTAGCGGGCAAAACCATCTACCCCCCCGGTTCATTAATCTTCAATGCATTTAATACTACTCCTTTTGAAAACGTAAAAGTGGTGATACTTGGCCAGGATCCTTATCATGGTGCCGGGCAGGCACATGGGCTTTGCTTTTCAGTACAAACAGGTGTTAATCCACCGCCCTCTCTTGTGAATATTTATAAAGAGTTAAATAGTGACATCGGGATTTCAATACCAAACCATGGTAATCTTACTAACTGGGCCGAACATGGTGTATTATTATTAAATGCTTCCTTAACCGTTCGCGATGGTGAACCGATGAGCCATGCTAAAATTGGCTGGGCAGAATTTACGGATACAATCATCAAAAAAATTTCGGATCAACGGAAGCAAATTGTTTTTATTTTGTGGGGCAAATTTGCACAGGAAAAACAAGTACTTATTGATGCTACCAAACACCTGATATTGAAAGCAGCGCACCCCTCTCCGCTTTCGGCATTCAATGGTTTTTTTGGCTGCCGGCATTTTTCGAAAACAAACGAATACCTGATAAAAAATGGCATAGATCCAATTGATTGGTCGGTTTAACAAATATGAAAATTTTTAAAGAAATAGTTGCACGCATCTGGGCCCTTTGGGGAATACTAACGTTTATCATCACCTTTCTTATTTTTTTCATTCCATCCATGTGTACCAACCTGATGGATGAACCGCGCAGCTCAATATTGTTTACAAAGATATCGCGCTGGTGGATGAATGTATGGTTGAAACTTATTTGTTGCCCGTTAATCGTAAAAGGGAAGGAGAACTTTAAACCCAACACCTCGTATATTGTTACCTGCAACCACAATTCATTAATGGATGTTCCTCTTTCTTCGCCATATATACCCGGCGCAAATAAAACGATTGCAAAAACTTCGTTTACAAAAATTCCGCTTTTTGGTTCTTATTATAAAAAAGGTTCTGTGTTGGTAGATCGCAAAAGTGAATCAAGCCGAAAAGAAAGTTTCAGGAAAATGAAACAGGTATTAGAGATGGGTTTTCATATGTGTATTTACCCAGAAGGAACAAGAAACAAGTCGAAGGAAATAATTGGCAATTTTCATAGTGGTGCATTTCGGCTGGCTTTAGATACCAAACATGCAATTGTCCCCGGAGTTATTTTCAACACAACAAAAGTATTACCAAATAACAAAACGTTTTATTTTCTTCCTCATAAACTGGAAATACATTTTCTTCCACCCATTCCGGTTTCCGATGAAGACGATGCAGATTCGCTGAAGGAAAAAACGCATTCGATAATGAAGAATTACTTACTGGCGAACTCCTGATTGATTAATTTCCGTAAAAATAACGGGTACGGTTCACTTTCAAATCGCGCAATAAACCCGATTTAGGATTAACCGTAATATTAAAGGAACGATACAACCCAACAGGAGTTACATTTATCGACAATTGCCAGCAATGCATTTCGCGGGTAATAAAGGCTGTGATGGTTTGAATTTTAGCAGTTCTGAAATCATAGTAACCGTTCATTCCCACTTTCCACTTTGGTGTTAAACTAAAATCACCATTCATATTAATACTGCTGTTCACTTCTGTTTTAAATCCGCTATAATCGGCTTTGAACTGCCGTGTAAAATTCAGCGAATACGATAAACTCAACGACCAGGGCACATCAAAATCTACAAACTCAGAAGGATTTTGCCGAACATATTCCAATTGATTTAACTCTTCGTCTATTGTTTGCGGTGGTAAATTCTGATTGTTTATGATATCTTTCTGCTTATCCTTTGTCTTATCTTTTTTCTTACTTTGAAAATTTGCCGATATGGCAATATTTCCGCTTACTATTTGTCCAACGGAAAATTTATCTCCCTGCCATGCATACTCTTTTTTTCGAAATCCAACCGAATCAAACTGGTAAGGATCAAGGGTAGCTCCACCAGTTATATTAATGATTTCAAACAATGTACTTCGGGCATAAAAACTAATAGGAGAAAGCCTGAATGAATCGGCTATAAAATTATAACTGCCGTTAAAACCAAATCCGTCTATTAACCGAACCTTTTTAATACCTTCTTCTGTAGTATCTCCTTTTGAACGAATTTTTGCTTCTATATTATTATCAACGCCAAACCCAATACCTCCAAATTTTCCTTCGCTGAATGGACCAAATACCGTTCCTTCATAATAAGAAAATCTAAATTGTCTTCCGGAAGTATCGATCTGCGAAGCATAATAATCTTTACGTGCAACATCTGGTTTATAATTTATAGAAAAGTTTGGACGGATAACATGGCGAATAGCACGGATAGCACTGTTTTTTCCAAATCGATCGAACAAACCAAAGATGGCTGTATTGATTCCTAAACTAAATGAAATATCGCGTGAACTAAAGAAGCCCTTATCAAATGCGGTATCTACTTTCTTAGCTGTATTATTCCAGCTACGTGCCATTTTCCTGGAATACCATTTTTCCATATAAGAAATACCAGGTGCTATCTGGAATGGACCCACTGGAGGCAAAGACAATTGTATAGGGATAGTATGTTGTGCCCCCCATTGAATAGTATCAATAATACGGCGCAAACTAAACGCTGAATCAAAAAAACTGATTTGATTGGCAATATTTGAATTTAAACCAATACCCAATTTTTCATACCATTTTGGTGTACCCGCAAATTCTTTTTTCTGAAAAGGATAAAATGTATTAACCGTTAATGCAGCATTTGGTAAACTAAGGTTAACGAGGCGTGTATTGTTATTTTGATTATGAGTGGCACTTAAAGAAAGGTTACCGAAAGAGCCCCATGTTTTTGAATAGGTAATGGATGAATTCAATTGGTTCGAAAAATTACGCGTAGCATTATTGGCAATAAACTGGTTGAATTTAGTGGATCCGGCATTTACACTTGCCCCAAAATTCGTTCCGGGTCTTGCACGGTTATCCATGGTATGCGACCAACCAATATTAAATGTTCTTGAATTTTCAAATTCGTTTTTTGCATTGGAACTTAAAATACGGGTGCTTTGGTAAGCAATGTTCATACTACCGTTGTAGCGATAGCGCTTTCGATAAGTTGGGGTGAGGTAAAGATTATATCCTCCGTAAGAATAAATATTTGTACGAAGGGTTATATCAAAATATTCATTAAGCACTTTATAGTAACCTAATCCTTCAAGGCCCAAACCAAACTGTTCGCTGGTGGTAAATTGAGGGGGAAGCAGACCCGAATGCCGACCCGTTGAAAGTGGAAAGAAGCCGAAGGGAAGATAAATAGGAATAGGAACTCCTTCAAACTCGGGATGAATGGGACCTGTAACCGCTAATTTTTTATTAACCAGTTTCATTCGTTTGGTTACAAAAGCAAAGTGTGGAGTATCTAAATTACAGGTGGTCATTCGTCCAAATTTTCCAAAGTATTCATTTTCGGAAATTTTTTTAGAAATGGCCATATTAACAAAAAGTTCTCCCTGGTTTGTAAAGGTGTTATTGGTTAATCCCCGTTGCGTTTTGAAATTGAACTTAATTATATCGGCCTGCATTTTTGTTTCTCCCTGTAACATTATAGGTTGCCCTATAATCTTTCCTGTAGAATCTTTCCGGTAGGTAGCAATAAGCATATTTGTATTCTGATCCATTGCAATACTATCCGCTTTAAGATCCATATCCTTATACACTACCCTTCCCTTGCTGTATAAAATAATTCTTTTATTCGGAACATCGAAAGCCATGGAGTCGGCCGCTTCATAATTTACCGGTGCATCGAGAGAGTCTTTGGAAAGTTTTAAAGACAACGTATCCGTAGTTTTTTGAAGAGAATCATTTTTAAGAGGAATAGTGTCTTTGGAAGAAAAGGGCCGAATAGTAGTATCCATCGTTGCAGTTAAGGAATTCCCAAAACTTTTGCCAATGGCATAATTTGGGAATGCATTAAACGTTACTATCATTAAAGACATGAATATTATAGCCGGGATACTACTTTTTAAACTATTTTTGCAGGCGTTAATCATAATGCAGTAATGACAAAAATAACTATTAATGCATTAAGAATATGTGAAGATTAAGCAACCCTTAAATTGACCGCTACAGTTATGATGAAAAATCTTTCGCTCACCATTTTTTTTATTTTTGCGATTCAACTCTTTGGATCTTTCAAAAATGATCCTGTTAAGAAACCAAGTCAAAAACAGGGATTAAAAACCATCATCCTTGACGCGGGGCATGGTGGTCGCGAACCCGGCACCCATGGAGCTTATTCTAAAGAAAAAGATATTTGCCTTGATATCGCATTAAAATTGGGAAAAAAGTTGGAAGAGGGTTTTCCTGATGTTAAAATATTGTACACTCGTACTGATGACACCTATCCTACCAATCCCTGGCGCGCCGAATTTGCAAATAAAAATAAAGGCGATTTGTATATTGCGATTCACGCAAATGCGATGCGTCCCATAAAACATACAAAGTTTTTGGGTTACAGAAAAGAAACTTATTATACTGGAAAAGGAAAGAAACGAAGAAAACGTACTCGAAGTGTTCCTAAATATAGTGTTTACTATACCCCCAATACCCGATATGGTACAGAAACGTATATTTGGGCAGCAGATCGAGCAGATGAAAAAGAAGAATTTGTTGCCGAACAGGTGGAGGATTCAACGGAGTTTATTCCTGATATTAATGACCCCGAATTTAAGGCCCGCGCATTGTTGTGGACAAAAAAACACTTCGATAAAAGCCTGCTGCTGGCTTCTTTTGTAGAGGAAGAATTTACCAATGCCGGACGTACGAGTTTGGGAGTAAAGCAACGCAATGAAAAAGGTATTTGGGTGCTTCAGGCAACCGGTATGCCAAGCATTTTGGTAGAAACAGGTTTTATGACCAACAGAGATGAGGAAGATTACTTAAACAGTGCAAAAGGTCAGGAAGAGATTTCACAAAATATTTTTAACGCTGTTAAAAGATATAAAGCCACCATTGAGTCCAAACAAATTCAGGGTGCTTCATCATTAAATACAACTGGTAGTCATTCTGCAAAACCAATTGCCAGTGTATCGAAAAAATAATAATTATTGCTTTTTTAACCTTCTTAATAATTGAATTGCGCCACCGGCGCAATTTTTATACTTTTGCACATTAGCAGGAATAAAATTGCCGGCTAATCGTTAGTATCATAACGAAATTAATTATCACGAAATTTCTTCCCATGAAGGTATCAAACGAAACAAAAGTAGGCGCATTAACAGCTATTGCTATTACGGTGCTTATTCTTGGATTTAATTACCTGAAAGGAAAGAATATTACTGAACGCAGCAATACTATTTATGCTGTATTTCCAAATATTGATGGGCTGGCATCGTCAAGCGCTGTTTTTATTAATGGGTACCAGGTGGGAAGAGTATCTGATTTTAAAGCAAAGGATAAGAATCTAACCGGAATAATTGTAACCATACATTTAACCAAGGATATTAATATTCCCGATAACTCACTTGCAGTTATTGAAAAATCATTGTTGGGAAGCACAAGCATAAAAGTTGTTTTAGGCACCAGCACAAAATATGTTAACGAAGGGGATACGTTGCAGGTAAAAACAAATCCCGACCTGATGACAGAATTTAAAACCAGCCTTAATCCGGCAATAGATAATATTAATAAAACCCTTCTTTCGCTGGACGCAGTTATTCAAAAACTAAATGGTATTATAGATCCTACGGTAAAAAATAATCTTCAGTCGGTGATTGCTAACCTAAGCATTTCTTCTAAATCCCTTGCCAGTTTGTTAAACAATCAAACAGGGGCTCTTTCAAAATCACTGAATCATGTGGAGAGTATTACCGGCAGCCTTCAAAAGAACAGCGGAAAAATTGATACTACGTTAACAAATGTTCAAAGAGTTACGGCCAAATTAGCCGAGGTAAAAATTGGTGAGACCATCGATGCGATGAAAAAAACCCTCAACCAATTGGAGAATACAATTTCAAAAATGAACAATGAGAATAATACTATTGGGGCCTTGTTAAATGATCGCAAATTATATGAGGAAATAAGACAAACCAACCGCAGTTTAACTATTTTGCTGGATGATTTTAAAACAAATCCAAAACGGTATGTAAATGTATCTGTATTTGGAAAAAAAGATAAATCTACCCCACTATCGAAACCGCTATACGATAGTACATCTACCAAAGGCAATTAATACGATGGCAAGAATTCTGTTCCTGTTTTTTGTACTGTTAAGTACGTGGCACAGCAGTACGGCACAGATTGTACCTCCTACTACTCCTACTTCACCCATTGCAACAGATTCCGGCACCAAAATACTGGAAACAATTAATGCTGACCGTCAGGGATATAAAAAAATCGATTCTGCTACTGAACTGCAATTCCTGGTAGGTCATGTTCAGTTGAAACAGGATAATACACTTTTCTTTTGTGATAGTGCGGTTTATAATAAAAAGCTGCGGGTTATTGAAGCTTTTGGAAATATACATATTAACGATAACGATAGTGTTCACACCTATTCCCAGTATCTTTTGTACCATGTTGATACCAAAATTGCTAACCTGAGAAAAAAAGTTAGGCTTACCGATGGAAAATCGAATCTATTTTCTGAAGAACTTCAATACGATATTAACCAGAAAATTGGTGAATATCATAATGGCGGAAGAGTCGAAAACAGCAGTTCAAAACTTACCAGTAAAGAAGCCGTGTATTACGCAGATATGAAAGATGTATATTTTAAAAAAGATGTAGTCCTTATAGATCCAAAATATAATTTAAAAACAGATTCATTATTATACAACACAACGACTGAAATTGCTACATTCATTGCACAAACATATATAGAAGATAGTGCCCGGCGAAAAATAAAAACAAGGGAAGGCTTTTATGATTTAAAAAATAAAATCGCTTTTTTCACAAGCAGAACGACTATTGAGGATGGGGCCGTTAAAGTTACGGCAAACAAAATTGAAACGGTTGATAGTACTGGTTATAGTAAGCTATCCGGAAATGTAGTTTATGCAGATACGGCCCAGGGCATGTTTATACTTGCGAACCAGATAATAACTAATAAAAAAGAAGGGACAGTTTTAGCCACCCAGCACCCCCTGATGATTATTAAGCAGGAGGAAGATTCTACTTTTATTACGGCCGATACCCTTTTTTCCGGTAAGCTCAGTAAACTTTATGCCTCAAAAGATTCGTTACATCTTAAAGACACCATTAAAGGAACCACGGTTGTAGATACAAGGGATAATGGGAACGATAGTACCGATCGCTTTTTTCAGGCCTATAGTCATGTACGGATTTTTTCAGACTCCATGCAGGCTGTATGCGATAGTTTATTTTATTCTGGAAAGGACTCCATCTTTCAATTATTTAAGCAACCCATTTTGTGGTCGAATAATAACCAGATAACAGGAGATACCATATATCTCTATACAAAAAATAAGAAAGCAGATCGGTTGTATGTTTTTGAGAACGGGCTACTCATCAGCAAGGCCCGGGAAAATATGTACAATCAAATCAGGGGCAATCGCCTCAATGGTTATTTTGCAGATGGATCGATTGATTATATGAGAGCCAAAGGCAATGCAGAAAGTGTGTATTATTTAGAAGATGATGTTAAATTATTGATTGGTGTAAATAAGGCTTCCGGAGATATTATCGATATTCGATTTGTTGCAAAAGAATTGAACCGGGTAGTTTTTATCAATGAAGTTAAAGGTGTTTTGTATCCGGTTGCACAATTTCCAGAGGGAGAAAAGCTGCTTCGCAATTTTCAATGGAAAGACGATAAAAGACCAAAAACAAAATACGAATTGTTTGAAAACTAAGAATAGGTTAACTATTACTGTTAAAGAAATTCTATATCAACTTTAACAATCATTTTTTCAATACTACTGGCATTATTTTCGTTTCAAGTATATAAATAATAATATGAAAAGGATAATAATTATTTTAGGAATACTTTTAACAGCGGGGGCGGCAACTACAATTGCACAAGATTATAGGTTTGCAGTTGGTGTGCGCCTAAGCAATTCAACGCCTACTTTAAACAATTCGGTAACAGCTAAATATTTTGTTACTGAAAAAAGCGCTATTGAAGGGTTGGTTTCTTTTGGAAGTCGTTTTGGCTTAGGTGCATTACTTGAACTGCATAAATCTTTTCAGCCACAGGGATTTGGTTGGTTTTATGGTGGTGGTTTATATGTTGGCTTTGGTGATAACAATACTTATGTGGGGCCTACCGGCATCATTGGCCTTGATTATAAATTTTCGGGAATACCGCTCAATCTTTCATTAGACTGGAAGCCGGAATTAGATATTGTACCAAGAATTAATTTTGTACCTGATGGGTTCGCGTTATCTGCGCGATTTGCATTCAAATAAATAATTGCAGGTAAGTAGTAAAACAAAGCCCCCCGTTCACTAAAAAGCAGGGGGGTGTTAAATAAATGAGTTCGCTTTTTATTTCTTTACAGTAATATTTATAGAGGAAGTTAATTTACTGCCATAAGAACGATGCAACGCATCGGCAAACTGCAGTGTTAACTTATATTTTCCCGGAACAAGAGTGATTTCAGTGGCTGATTGAGCATTACCAAAATGCAAATGGGTTGAATCTTTTGGTACAGCCATGCCTGCGGGTATCGAATCATATCCAATTAGTATATGGTGGTGCCCGGAAGCAGGCTTAATTTTTCCATTCGCAGTATCAAGGGACATTTTATCAACACCCATTTCTACTTTAAAAGGAGCCTTCACCATTGATCCCTCTTTTAAATTCTTAAAATAAACGCGGGCACCATCCGGAATTGCCGGCACCTCCGGTATGTCGGTTGAAGGGGTTGTAACGGCAGCATGATCATGTTCACCAGAAGAAACAACCGTATCTGGCTTTGTTGTGTTTTTAGTTTCTGAATTCTCGTTGCAGGCTATTGCAAGAATTATTATTCCTGCAAAAAATAAAAATTTCTTATCCATGGTAAAATTTTTTTTGGTTTTGCTGCAAAGTTAGCAGAATAGTTATATTTATCCTCTCATTATATGCTGTCGTCAAAATTGAACCAAATAAATAAGCAATATCGATATGTCGGAAGAATTATTAGTAAAGTCAGGAACCAAAAAAGAACAATATGATTCACTACTACCTCAACTAGTAGGCTTGGTAGAAGGAGAATCGGACCTTATTGCCAACCTGGCCAATATAACTGCAGCATTAAAAGAACAGTTTGGATGGCTATGGGTTGGTTTTTACCTCGTAAAAAATAATGAACTTGTTCTTGGTCCTTTCCAGGGGCCCATTGCCTGTACGCGAATACAAAAAGGGCGAGGAGTTTGTGGAAGTAGCTGGGCCTCTGCAAAAATACTAATCGTTAAAGATGTAGCATCTTTTCCGGGGCATATTGCCTGCAGCGGTTTATCGCGTTCTGAAATTGTAGTGCCAATAATCAGAAACCATGAAGTAATTGGAGTATTGGATGTTGATAGCAGTGAGTTAAACCAGTTTGATGAAACGGATGCTTTATACCTTGGCAGAATCATCGAGATCATAAAATTCTAGTATTCTTTCATAAAGTACAAAGTCCTGCAAAAGCTATAATAGAGGACGAAGAATAATCCTTTATCTTTAAAATAAAAATGCGACTATTTTCTCTTTTAATTTTTTTTATTGGCACCAGCCTTAATTCCTCCGCTCAACAGATCCAACCAAGGGCTTTCACACATGCTACCGTTATAAATGTGAATTCTGGTAAACTCGATTTGGATCAAACAATTTTGATAGACAGTAATCGCATTACAAGTATTGGGTCCTTTAAAAAAATAAAAATTCCTGAAAATGCAGTTGTTGTAGATGTAACCGACAAATATATCATGCCTGGTATGATTGATGCGCATATTCATTTTTTTCAGAGCGGGGGATTGTACACGAGGCCAGATGGATTAAACCTAACCGCGGCTTACTCTTATGAAAAGGATCAGCAATGGATAAAGGACAATCTTAACGGATTAATGGCCAGATATCTTTCTTGCGGAATTACAACAGTTATAGATGTAGGAGGTCCTTTTAGTAATTATTCGATCAGAAACAAATTAATGACTGAACCCAAATCTCCCAATGCCTGGGTAACAGGCCCGCTGATTTCTACCTACCAACCACCCAATCTCGATAAGAAAGATCCCCCTATTATTAAAGTAAATACTCCTGAAGAAGGAAGAGACTTAGTAAAAAAACAAATTCCATTCAAACCAGATTTTATTAAAATCTGGTTTATCGTGCTCCCTGGTCAAAAAGCTGAAACCCTTCTTCCAATTGTAAAAGCTGTAATAGAAGAAAGCCATACCAATGGATTGAAAGTGGCTGTTCACGCTACTGAATACGAAACTGCAAAATTAGCTGTGCTTAATGGGGCGGATATTTTAGTGCATAGTGTTGATGATAGAATTCTAGACAATGAAATGCTACAGTTATTACGCAATAAACAAACGGTATACATCCCTACACTTATTGTAGCACAGAATTACAACCGAACTTTTACGCAACAATTTAATTTTTTAAATTATGATCTTACCCATGCCGATCCTATTATGATTGGTACTTTAATGGATCTCCAGCATTTGGAAAAAACAAAACGCCCGTTTGATTACAAGCAACTGCGTAATAAATTGAGCATCCCCAATAAAGAAGATAGTACGATGCTTTTAAATTTAAAATTGGTACAGCAACAGGGCGGGTTAGTTGTAGCCGGTACAGATGCTGGCAATATTGGCACCCAGCATGCATCTTCTTTTTTTGATGAACTACTCACCATGCAACAAGCGGGATTATCGAATTGGGAAATCATTCGGGCAGCTACTATTAATTCTGCTAGAGGTTTTGGCAATGAAAATGAATTTGGGAGCATTGAAAAAGGTAAAATTGCGGATTTCCTGGTTCTGGAAAATGACCCGACTCAAAATATTTCAGCATTATCGTCGATCAATACGATTATTCATCGTGGAATTTCAATGAAGCCTGAAGATTTATTACCTGTAACCCCAGAGTCTCTGGCCCAACAACAATTGAACGCCTATAACCTTCGTAGTATGGAAGCGTTTTTAGCCGCTTATTCAGATAGCGTAGAACTCTATCAATTCCCGAACAAATTGATTACGAAAGGGAAAATCGACATGAGAAAAAGTTATGAAACAATGTTTTTGCAGTTAAAAGACTTGCATTGTGAGGTTACTAAAAGAATAATCCAGGGAGATACGGTAATTGATCATGAAACAGTCACTGGAATTGGACCAACTCCATTAAAGGCAATCGCTATATATAAGATTGAAAATAACAAAATCGCCAAAGTATATTTTATACAATAGAATAGATTCGAAAAAAATTGAATGATATTTAATTGT
This sequence comes from Chitinophagaceae bacterium, assembly GCA_031378605.1. Taxonomy (GTDB): domain Bacteria; phylum Bacteroidota; class Bacteroidia; order Chitinophagales; family Chitinophagaceae; genus Endoryza. The sequence continues at coordinate 13,902 of JANNEK010000051.1, forward strand.
TTGTTTCAATAACAGACTGTCCTGTACAGGTAAAGGGGTGCCCGGTTAGAGAAATAAACCTACTCAATACTTTAATAGGTTACTACCATGAAAAAAAATATTTCAATAGCGCTGTTTTTAATGTTGCTTATCGATGCGCCCATTGAAACAAAAGCACAGGAAAAAAACCTTGAAGCACTAAATACAATTGCCACGCAATATTATTCCGGGTCTCAAAAAAAGGACGCACTGATTTGGATACACCTCGACAAAAACTTATACACTCCCGGATCTAATTGTCTTTTTTTAATCTATCTTATAAATACATCTAACTACAGGTTGATGCGAAACGATTACACTGTTTACGCCGAATTGGTAGACGAAAAAGAAAATATCGTTCAATATGCGCTTTTCAATAAACAGGCATTTTCGCTTACAGGTAGTATCAGGTTGCCCGATACTTTAAAGGAAGGAATCTATCGGTTCAGAGCTTTTACAAAAAACATCGTTGAACGAAATCCTGAAAAGATTGCCGAAGTATTGGTTTATGTTCTTGATCCAAAAACAGCTTCACCTTCACCAATTTCTGCTGAACTTCGCTTATACCAGTCCTTTACTAAATCTACCATAAAATTCCTGGTTTCGCCGGAAGGAGGATATATTATTTCCGGAATAAATAATAAAATAGCAGTTTGTGTTTTTGATGCTGAAGGTAAGCCGCTGGAAGTAGATGGGGTATTTAAGAATTCAATTGATACATCTATTATCCGCTTTCATACAAATGCTCTTGGATTGGCTTCTATTAATATAGCAGGAATCAGGAACAGAAAGTACAAAGCATCTATTCAATTTGATAACCGAACATATGAAAAGGACATTCTTGCCTCTCCCGTTATGGCATGGCAGGTTTCTGTTGTTCAACGAACAAAAAGTACAATTAAGTTGCGAATTGCCTTAAGTGATTCTCTTTATAAAATTAAGCCGAACTCCTACCTATTGGGCGTTTCAGCCGGTAAGATTTGTTTTGCAGCGAATGGGAATGGAATGTATGAAATCGAAATTCCAATTACTAATTTCCCTCCGGGTATTGCTACATTTCAATTATACGATCAACAAAAACAATTGGTAAGCAGCAGGTCTGTATTCATCCAGGAAGAAACGTTGAATATTTCCTTAACTACCAATCAAAAAAAATATGCGCCGAGGGAATGGGTAAAAATGAATCTTGATATCACCGATCTATCGGGCAAACCGCTTAAATCACGTTTCTCCATCTCTATAACTGATGATATTTATTTAGAGAACGTACCTAATGATTCCCTTTATAAATTCCGGCTGTTACTAAATGATTGGATATTTGATAAACCGCTAAGTTCGGAACAGTTGTACCGAATATTACAAGATCCTGTTAGTTTAGACCTCGCAATGATAGGTCTTGAAAAAAATACAGTACCTAATGTTAACATTTCTTCAGAAAATATTTGCGATAGACTTTCTATTACCGGCATTGCAGTCAATAAAAAAAATAATCCACTATCTAATTATACAATTACTCTTTTATCCAATCAGGGTGGAAGTATTGTAAGAACTGCTACCACAGATAACAATGGAAGTTTTTCTTTTTCGCTTCCTGATTTTTTTGGTACAACACTTATCAGTTTACAGGTAAGTGACTCAAATAATAAAGTTAAAAATGATGCTGTTGTACATATTCAGGATCCTGCCCCTCCAAAATGGAATAACATGAATTTTATTTCTTTTACTGCCAGCACTCCAAGTTTATCAGAAATAAACCAATACAAAGCCGGGTATGGTTTGTATTCATTAAACCCTAAAATGGGGAAATTAACCAAAGAGATTCTTATAACCGAAGAAAATCGGACCCAGTTAGAAATCATTAATAAGAAACGTGTAAACAAAAATTCCTGGATCGCTACGCCTGAAATGCTTGATCAGGCGGGAGAAGGGAGCGTTTCGAATGTAGTACTAAGAGCACCCGGAGTAACATTGAGAAGTGGCCTTTTAGTTATCCAGGGTAGAAGTGGTTCAGCAGAACCTCTTGTTATTGTTGATGGCGTACAGGTCTCTATGGGCGAATCACCAAACATTGGACTAAGCCTTAATACAAGTCCGGTAATAAACTTTCTAAATACATTTTCTGCTCGAAATATTGATTTTATTGAAGTTCTTTCTGGTTCGCAAGGTGCCCAATATGGAACCGTTGGCGGTTATGGTGTAATATTGATAAATACCAATTCAAATCCCCGAACAGGGTTAACCGAAAAGAATTATTCGTCTGGAATGCACCCTCAATTTATTAAAGGGTATCATTTACCGGAGCCATTTATCGGGCCTGATTATTCAGAGAAACAACCAAGATCGAAATATTCATCTGACAATAGAACTACTTTGTATTGGGATGGTGAAGCAGGAACTGATAGTACCGGCAAAACAATTATACGTTTCTATTGCAGCGATCATTCGGGAGTGTATACGGTAACATTGCGGGGAGTAGCAGAAGATGGAACTATTTTTACCAGGAGCCTTAAAATAAATAATCTGGCAATGAAGCCAGATTAAAATTATTTAAGCCACCACTACCCCTTCAATATCATAATCGTATGCCTTAGTAATGTTAACGTTTACAAATTCGCCAATAGCAAGTGGCGTATCTGATTGAATCACTACTTCATTATCAACCTCCACGCTATCAAATTCTGTTCTGCCTAAATAACGGCCCGATTCTTTTTTATCAATAATAACTTTATACGTATTACCCAATTTTTCAGCATTCTTTTCATAACTAATCTCTTGCTGAACTTCCATAATTTCCCGGGCTCTTCGCTCCTTTTCTTCTTGCGGAACATCATCCACCAAATCATAGGCAGAGGTTCCTTCTTCATGACTATACGTAAATATTCCAACCCTATCGAATCGCTGACGCTTCAAAAATTCTTTTAATTCTTCAACGTCTGCTAACGTTTCTCCCGGAAATCCAGCTATTAATGTTGTACGAATACAAATACCTGGTACTTTATTCCGGATACTAATAATAAGTTCTTCCATTTCTTCCCGGGTGATCTGCCGTTTCATGGCCTTTAGCATATTATTTGCCGCGTGTTGAAGTGGAATATCGAGATAGTTACAAATATTATTTCTTTCCCGCATCACATCTAAAATCTCTAACGGAAATTTATGCGGGTATGCATAATGCAGTCGGATCCATTCCAATCCTTTTATATCGGCAAGCTTATGCAATAATTCAGGAAGCATTCTTTTCTTATAAAGATCCAACCCGTAATAAGTAAGCTCCTGGGCAATCAACATTATTTCTTTAACGCCTTTTTTAACCAACCCCTCTGCCTCTTTTACGAGATCCTCCATTTTCCTACTGGTATGAACACCCCGCATTAATGGAATAGCGCAAAAAGAACAGGTACGGTTACAGCCTTCGGCAATTTTCAAATAGGCATAATGTTGAGGAGTTGCCAATAACCGTTCTCCAATTAATTCACTTTTATAATCTGCTTCAAATTTTTTTAAAATTAAGGGTAACTCCATTGTTCCAAACCAGGCATCTACTTCGGGTATTTCCTTCTCCAAATCTGTACGATAACGATGACTAAGGCAACCAGTAACATATACTTTATCTAATTTGCCTTTTTGCTTTAAAGCCACTTGATCTAATATGGTATTAATACTTTCTTCTTTAGCCTTTTCAATAAAACCACAGGTATTTACTATAACAATATTGTGATCTTTTTTATCATTTTCGTGCACTACCTCTATCTCATTGGCCTTTAATTGTCCACTTAAAACCTCACTATCAACTATGTTTTTACTACAGCCGAGCGTGATAATATTCACCTTATCCTTCTTTAATGTACGTGTTTTCATTAGCCGGCAAAAATAAGGAAAAAGCAATGAGTAATTCCAGCGGGAAGCGGTGAATATCCTTCATCATTTACGTGTTTTAATAAGCCTGTAGAACCAATTATTAGCAAACTGAAAAAAATATAGTAAAATTTTATGGAATGGTTGAAGGGAAGCATCTCATTTTATCTTCAAGGAAGTAAGCCAAATTAAAATAGGCTTTCTAATGCCGTTTATGCACAAACTATTAGTTATTCTAACGATATTTTTTTGTGTACACGTATCTGCCCAGAACTCTTTAGCAAATAACAATTCAAATCATCCAGATAGCCTAAGGGCTGCCTGTATGCAAAATTCCAGCCGCCTATTGAACGAAGCATTTACATTGATGGAAAAGAATTACTATTTAAAAGAATACATTGATTGGGATACGTTAAGAAATGCAGCAAAAATTAAATTAGCAAGTCGATCGGATTGTACCGATGCCTACGAAACGATTAATTGGTGTTTTCAACAGATAAAAGAAAAACACAGTTTTATTATGCCTAGCCGTGCAGCAATGGAATACAATAACGACCATCATCGATTAGCGGATAACTCCATTTCAAGTAAACATGTTGGGCGGATAGAAGGTGAATGGCTCGGCGATTCAACAGCCTATATTACCATTCCGTGGGTAAGCACTACTGATGAAAACATATGCAGGTTGATAGCAGATAGTATTCAAAATCTGATCGCTCAACTGGATACACATTTTATTACTAAATGGATTATTGATCTTCGAGATAACAAGGGTGGTAATTGCTGGCCGATGATTGCAGGTGCCGGCCCATTATTGGGTGAAGGTATATGTGGATACTTTATTCGAAAAGAAGACCAGGTGCCCATTTCTTATAAAAATGGAATGGCAATGCAAGGTAAATCTATTCGGTGCAGAACAAGCTCTGATGGATACATTTTAAAATCAAAAAACAATACCATCGTTATCCTCACCAATAATTCTACAGCCAGTTCCGGTGAAATAATAGCGATCGCTTTCAAAGGAAAAGAACAAGTCTACTTTTATGGACAACCTACTGCCGGTTTTACCACAGCCAATGCTACTTATTCCCTTTCAGATAAATCGATGCTTGTATTAACGGTTTGCCAGGAAGCGGATAGAAAGGGCAAAATATACAATGGAAGAATTTACCCGGATGTTGCGATCGCAGCCATCACCGAAAAAGATAATCTTAAAGAAGCAGCCCTTCAATGGTTACATTACCGCTAAGCGAATTCTTTTTCTCCACTCTTTTATAACCTGGCTTATTTAACGTACTACTAATTGCATTAATATTCATTTTCATTTCAAGGCTGATTAACGGTAATTAGAAAATGTTTAATTTCCGTTTTTTGGATAATTAAATAATACTACTCACAATAATGGCAAACATTCTAATGACAATCGTTTTTGGATTAGGATACCTTGCCATTGCGTTTGAGCATCCGCTAAGGCTAAATAAAGCGGCATCTGCTTTAATAACCGGGGTTCTTTGCTGGACAATCTATATGATACAAAGCAATTCTTCGAGTATCGTAACAGAGGAGTTACTTCATCATTTGGGCGAAATTGCTTCAATACTTTTTTTTCTGTTAGGTGCAATGACTATTGTTGAACTGATCGATTCGCATAACGGTTTCGATATAATAACACAAAAAATTACAACCACCAGTAAACAAAAATTACTTTTTATACTTACCGGTATCACTTTTTTTCTGTCGGCCCTGCTTGATAATTTAACAACGGCCATTGTAATGGTATCGCTTACCTCAAAATTACTCAGTGAAAAAGAAGACCGGCTATGGTTTGCAAGTATGGTCATCATTGCCGCAAATGCCGGTGGAGCATGGTCGCCTTTAGGCGATGTAACCACAACAATGCTTTGGATAGGAGGCCAAATAACGGCTGTTACTATTATTAAAACACTTTTGATTCCGAGTATAATTGCCTGTGCAATTCCAGCAATGATTATCGGTTATCGATTTCGGAATAAAAATTTTACCCTTATAACGAATTCGACTGTACCGGAAGTTGGCAAACGTGATGGAAGAATTATTCTTTTTACAGGAATCGGGTTACTTGTTTTTGTACCCGTTTTTAAAACAATTACTCATCTTCCTCCCTTTATGGGTGTTTTGCTTGCGCTGGGTTTGATGTGGATACTAACTACTTTTTTACATAAGAATAAAGAACCGGATAACATTAAACGTTTAACGGTAGCCGGTGCACTTCAAAAAATTGATACACCAAGCATATTATTTTTCCTTGGAATTCTGTTATCGGTTGCATCATTTCAATCAAGCGGCGGCCTAAAACTTTTGGCGACTACCCTCACAGAAACCTTTCAAAACGATTACCTCATTGGAATAACATTGGGCTTATCATCTTCTATTGTCGATAACGTTCCATTGGTTGCTGCCGCCCAAGGCATGTTCGACCTTTCTATTTACCCTACCGATCATCCTTTCTGGGAATTTCTTGCACTTACTACCGGTATTGGTGGAAGTGCTATCATCATTGGTTCAGCAGCGGGCGTAGCGGTGATGGGGATAGAAAACATAAATTTTACATGGTATTTAAAAAATATTTGCTGGATTGTGCTCATTGGTTTTACAGCAGGAATACTGGCATTTCTTGCCCAACAACAGCTAACCTGACTTTTATACAATCATCTATTGGTTCTCAACGATCCTATTTAAAGAAATTATGCTAAACATTTCCGTAAGAGAAAGTTGGCATAGTTTTTCGACTCACGAGATTATTAATATTTTTAATTATGAAGATAAGTTTGGTCATTTTATTTACTCTTGTACTTTTTTCAGCTACTAGTTTTGCTCAACCCATGGGATCCTCGTATCAAACCGCTCTTGGCTTGAAATTTTATCCCGGTGCTTTTTCGATAAAACATTTCACGCAACCAAAAAGAGCCCTCGAAGGGTTAGTATATTTTTGGAATTACGGTTTTCGATTCACCGGCCTCTATGAAATACATGGAAATATTGAAGGCGCTGCAGGATTAAAATGGTATATAGGTCCGGGTGCGCATATTGGTGCCTGGAATAAAGATTGGAAGGATCGTTATCCTGGCCGTGACAATGGTGTGGCTATTGGATTGGACGGAGTATTAGGCCTTGACTATAAGATAAGCGGAGCGCCTATTAACTTAAGTATCGATTGGCAACCTTCTTTTAATATTATTGGTTATACTTATTTTGAAAGCGGTTGGGGTGGGTTTGCTGTTAGATATACTTTAAAGTAAATTGATTGTTATTGTCAGTTATTCTAATCTTCTGTTTGTTTCCAGCGTTTATAATTCATACAAACGAAAAGAACAGTAATTTCATGGTTGGAAAGCTATTTCACACCAGATAATAACCAACAATGCAATGAATAGTAAAGCCAAATCTATCCGCCCATTCATAGGAGCAAAAGATTATAACCTTTCAAAAAACTTTTATAAAGCAATAGGTTTTGAAGAAGTCGTCATATCTACGGATATGTCGTTATTTAAAATAGATCAATTCGGATTTTATTTACAAGATGCTTATGTCAAAGACTGGGTCGATAACTCAATGATTTTTTTAGAAGTTGAAGATGTTGATCAATATTGGAAAGAACTTTCTTCATTAGATTTAACTACAAACTATAAAGGCGTAAGACTGACGGCTGTTAAACAGTTTGATTGGGGCAGAGAATGCTTTTTGCATGATCCCTCTGGTATTCTGTGGCATTTTGGACAGTTTAATAGCAAATGATAAACTATCGGGAAAAAGCAACGTTAAACGTTACTACTTAATTTCAGAGGAATTATTTCCCTTCTGGCAGATTCAATTAATATATGTAATAATTGGATCGAAAAAGAATTTAACAACTTACTCAAATCCCCAAACTTTTGGCGCCATATCTTTTTTTGAGCAATTGAAGCATAAAATAATTAAGATCCCATTGATTGGCCAGGGGTTCATTTTTATAAGGAGTTGTAGGCATATAAGGTAAAGGGCCAAATTCAGGTGTAATAGTGAATTGCTTTTTTTTCTTTAAATGAGCCATTATCACTTTATCCCACCATTCTAAATGTTTGTTCAAAACAGGTTTCCATTCAGGTGCACGTGGGTCGTTTACCTGTGCGCTTTGTGTATGACCAATGCGCGCATGTAAGTGACGGGTATTTTTTAAAGCAAGTGCTACTCCATTTGGCTGATCATCTAAAAACGATTCATGTACATTGCACCAATGAGAAATATCTAAGGTGATCTTTAATTTTTCATCTGCTGCAATACTTTTTTCAAATATCGGAATATTAAATAAAAATTTACCCCGATGTGTTTCGTGAAGTATTTCGATACCAGTTTCAGAAGAAACGCTCTCCGCTATCTTTACCAATTGCATATTCTGCTCAAACGAAAAATAATCCTTTCCGGTTTGCGCGTTTATTAAAATTGGCTTAACTGAAGCTAAGTGATATAAATAGGCCGCATAATTTTTAGCGTGAGTCGAAAAATTTTTTTCCGTTGATTGCCAATATTGTCCTATTAAATTCAGTTCATACTTTTCAAGCAGGTTTAATATCTTTTGTTTTTCCTTCGTACCAAATGGTAATGCCATTTCAATTCCATCGTACCCGGCTTCTTTTACCCGTTTACAAAATAAATTAAAGGAAAGTTTATTTCCCCAAAGAGGGCAAAAATACTTTATAGGCATCCCATTATTTATTGATAAATGATCGGATTAAGTGGCGTATTAATCACCTCCCCGATTTTTGCATTGGGGCACCAGGTATCCCAATCGGCTTGTTGGTTTTTATTCTCAGGTTGTTTCAGTTTAATATCTTTATCCATATAAATTACTGTCATCACTTTTCTCATTTGGGTAGATAGGTTTGGCCCTGCCCTATGATATAACCAACCTTTATGAAAGCTCACTTCTCCCAAATCAAACGCTTCAATAACATGTTCAAATCCAGATTTCTTTAATACCGATTCGAGAAAATCCTGGCTTTCATCACTAATTTCTTTATCTCTCCCTTGAGTTAACTTAAAACTGCCTGCACTAAATTCTAAGGGGCCCCACTGTAATGGTGTTTCTTGAAGTGGTATCCACGCCGTAATTGTTTTATCGGTATTTAATGGCCAATAATATTGATCGGCATGCCAGGGTGTATGTCCCCCACTTGGTTCTTTATACAATGCCTGGTCGTGATAAATTCTCACGCCTCCTACTTCCATTAATTTAGTGGCTATTTGTCCAAGCCTTTTCCCGAGTACTATTTCTTTTACTGTTTCAGAATTACACCAAATATTCATTATTTGTAAAAATGCCTTCCCATAAGTATCTCTTTCCTTTAATTCCAGATGCTGTTTATTAAGTCGATTTACTTCTTCCGTAATAATTGTAGCCATAAAATCAATCACTTCTTTTCCAAAAACGTTTTTGATTTTGATAAAACCGTTCTTCCTAAAGAATTCAATTTGCGCGGTACTAATTTCGAATGGGGCATTTAGTTCCTCGAACACTGATGAAGGTATTTTGCTCATACAAATGAAATGAATGAATTTGTTTGAAAGATTTTCATGTATTCAACCTAAATATAAGAAATGCCGTTGAAATACCAGGTTATGTTTAGAAACTAGTCACTAAAAATTAATGGACTCAATCGATTGATCTTTGCCTGCAAATTAATAATGGTAAACGTTGAGTAGTTAAATTTTTTATTCTCAATAGTTCTTTTTCACAGTAAAATTTCTTTTATTATTGCGTTGCCTTTTTTGGTTTAACTTAAACGAAGAAACTCTTTTATGAATAAATTCAATATTGATCGACGTACGCTTCTTAAAGGTGCAACGGCCTCCTTAGCATTGGCTGCACTCAATACTTACGGAATGAATATTTTCAACCCTTTTAAAAAACTCCGCGTGGGGTTGATTGGAACCGGCTGGTATGGTAAAAGTGATTTGTTTCGACTGATGCAGGTTGCGCCTGTAGATGTTATTGCCCTTTGTGATGTTGATAAAAACTTATTGGCAGAGGCCTCGGAGATGGTAATGCTGCGACAGCCTTCTGGAAAAAAACCACGATTGTATAACGACTACCAGCAAATGCTTTCTGAAAGTGGATTGGATATTGTATTGATTGGAACACCTGATCACTGGCATGCGCTGCAAACAATTGATTCATTAAAAGCAGGTGCCCATGTTTATGTGCAAAAACCAATAAGTGTTGATGTAATGGAAGGTGAAGCGATGGTAGCCGCAGCGCGAAAATATAACCGTGTGGTACAGGTTGGAACCCAACGAAGAAGTACCCCTCATCTTTTGGATGCGAAAAAAAATATTGTCGATGCCGGGCTACTTGGAAAAATAACTCATGTTGAAATGTGTTGTTATTATCATATGCGCAATAATGGCAATCCGCCGTTTCAATCCGTTCCTGATTTTTTAGACTATGAACGATGGACAGGGCCCGCTCCTATGCGACCTTATGATGGCTTACCCCATACAAGATGGTGGCGAACATTTATGGAATATGGAAACGGTATTATGGGCGATATGTGTATTCATATGTTTGATGCAGTTAGATGGATGTTACATTTAGGTTGGCCCAATCGCATCAGTTCAACGGGTGGTATTTATGTTGATAAGGAAGGAAAATCGAATATCGCCGATACGCAAACTGCCGTATTTGAATATAACAACCTGAATTGTGTTTGGCAACACCGAAGCTGGGGTACAGCACCGGATCCCGAGTATCCGTGGGCGTTTATGTTGTATGGAGAAAAAGGCACGCTGAAAGCAAGCACCATGCAATACGACTTTATCCCTGTTGGCGAAGGAACAAAAATTCATAAAGATGTTGTTTACGAGAGAGAGGAATATCCTGCAGATTTGAAGGAGAAAGCTATTGAATTAAATGCAGCACCGGCTACGCGTTTGCATATGATCAATTTTTTGAAGGCTATTGAAACCAAAATAAAACCTGTAGCGGATATTGAGGAAGGACATATTTCGACTGCGAGTTGTATCCTTGCCAATTTATCGATGAAGTTGGGCAGGCCTTTAAAATACGATCCAATTAACAAAGTGGTAACCGGCGATCAGGAAGCCACCGCACTATTAGCACGTGTATATCGATTTCCCTGGAAACATCCAACTTATGAAAATGTATAATGGCTGGTAACTTAATCAAACTATTCATTTATTTCTTGCAAAAAAATCCTGGATAGATTTTGAATTCTGGCTTTTTTTCAAAGTCTTTATGATTGGTTAATCAATAAAAGGATGATTTTAGTTGATAGTGTTTGCCGTAATGTGCACCGATGGTAATAAGCAAATCCCTTAAACTTTCACGGACGCTTAATTGGCCAAGCATCATTCACATGAGTTGATTCCATCAACTAAAATGTTATATCCATTTGTTGCCTTCATGTTTTAAAACGCATTTGTTAAATTTTTAAAAGCCTTATTTAAGTGGGATTTTAAGAACAGTTTTTGAATACACGCTGTTCTGGAAAGCATGGCTAAGGAATAATTCGGTATATTGATTGCAGTTTATAAAATCAACATCATCCTTTATTTTTTCAAGAAACCTGCTAAATTTTTTTACAAGGATATCCCCGCAGATTTTATTAATGTAGAAAGGTAACTTAATTGCCCCAATGTCTGCAAATTCCCAGGGGTGTATATAAAATACAATTACATTGTTTTGCATAACGCTTTTTGCAATAAGCATGTTAATAAAGTCAGGAAAATTTTTAAAACTCAGCCAAAAAAAAGGAATCCGTAAAACCGGCGTAACAGAGGATGGTAAAATAACCAATCCCTCTTTCAAAAATGGCAGGATAGGCTCGCTTTTTTTATTATACCTGCCGGGAAGCCATGTTGGATTTAACGATGCATCATAGGTGTACCCCGCTATTTTTAATTTTGAATAGTCAACATCGGCCAGCCGGGGCATTCGAAAACCATTAATCTTTTTACTGATTATTTTTTCAATCTCCAGTTTAGAGGTTTGGTAATCTGTATCCTCAAAAATACTATGCGAGCAGGCATGCGAAGCTATCTCATGTTGAGTCGATAGTTCTATTACTTTTTCAGGAAACGTTTTCGCCCAGGCCGTGGTTACAAAAAAGGTAGCGCTAATTTTTAACTTCAATAAAAGTAGCTGGAAGCGTTCCAATCCCTGCAAAGTGATTTCTGTCTGCATTTTCCACGGCAGTATTTGCCCATATTCCTGTGGAATATCGAACTCCTCCAGATCCACTGTAAGAAGAAAGGGTGTTTTCTTTTTCATTTTTACAGAATAAAAGAATAAATAAATTTTTTATCTCCGCGAGAATAACCGGCAACCTGAAATTTTTTAGTTTAATATTTTTTCTGCATTCAACGGGAAGGGCGTGTATCCTCAATCGCTGTTGTTCGGCTTTTTTTATAAACTGCAGGTCAAATAAAAAACCATTTATAGTGGTATGCAGCATTACAGGCAGGCTTCTGTTATTCATGCCCTTAAGACCAGCCTGTGTATCTTTAAAATTTAATTTCAATACTTTGGAATTAATAAGCCTTGTGAGTCTCGTAATAATTTTTCTTGAGAACGGAAGAATAGTAATATAGCACCTGCCCCTGTCTGCTGCAACAATATCCGTTTCTTTCTGTTTTAAAATATTAACGGAATTGATCACCGCTTTTGTGCCGAAAGGAAAATCATAGTCAGTATAAATAAACATATCCGCTTCCGGTGCTTTATTTAATCCAAACCTTACTGTATAACCCTTTCCCTTATTGCTTTCATAGTGATAATAGCGATAATTAATAGTTGCGGATAGATTTTGAAAGAATTCTTTTTCGGAAGGCACTGGCTGAGAACCATCGTTAACAATTATAATTGTCCAGTTTACTTCGGGCATTCTTTTTACCAACTCCGTGCAATTATAATTAATCACTGGCAAAAACAACGTGTTGCCTGCATAAACAGGTAAAACCAGAACTACTTCAATTTTTTTTAAATTAATATTCATTGAGATTACGTTTATCACGGTTTATCGAGCTTATGCAACAGAAAAGAATTAATAGTAAAAAAGCAATTCCCGCAACTGGCCTAAGCATCAGGCCTTTGAAAAAATAGTTTATAAAAAAGGGAAATAAATCTGAAGTCAACAGGGTTATAGATGAAAACGTTATAAGAAATATAGCTAGTATAATATTTCTGTGGTAGTGAAAGCCCATCCAAATATACATGCCGGTAGTAGCCAGCAAATAAGTAGCTGCTTCTGCTGCCCTGCTAAATACAACTACCCATATAAGTAGAAATGAAAAGAACGATATTCTTTCTTCATATCTGAGGTTTCTTTTTTTATACATCAGGAAATAATGATACACTGCTAATAATATAATTCCTGCAAGGGCAAAATACCATTCCGGGTAAATAAGTTTCAATTGATAGCTAAAGAACCCCATTATAGAATAATGTTCAAGTATAGATGAGCCGGTTAATATGTCCCACCAGTTTGAACAGATAGCAATTAATTCATGCGGACTTATAAAAGTTAGAGGAAGCAAGCCCCACAAAAAGATAAATACGAAAAACCAGGCGAATGTTCTGAGGCTTTTATTATAAAAGAAACACATCAGCATCAGCGCTGCCGGATACACTTTTATCCAAAAAAGTAATGCGCATAGCAAAGCGAATTTCAGATTCTTCCCTTTTTCAAGGAAGTAAAAGCACCAAATCATCCCGCCAAGAACAATTATGTTGGCTTGTGCCAGTTGTATATTGTTACCCAAATCGAAAACCAGTAAACCGAGTATCATTACAGTATGTTCCCTTTTTAGACTGAGTTTCAGTAATGCTGCTAAAAGAACCATTACGGAGAAAAAAAGCCAAACTAATAATCCAGCCTTAACAGGAAGCCATGCAAAAGGTGCCACTAAAAAAGCAAATACAGGGCTATACAAGTATGCATCAAAATATTCTGAAGGATAGGCTATATATAAGTTCTTATGACCGAGTAAATGATAAAATGAACTGCGGAAAACAAGAAAATTATTGTAATGTGTACTAAAAATGCTTATCTGCAACCAATAAAACAGGGTTAATATAAGATGCAGAATAACCCAACTTTTTACAGTGAACAAATATTTAAGAAATTTGTTTCCTTTATTCTTTTTTTCTGCGGGTAAGTATTCTAACATCTTTATTTATTTGTCAATAGGTGGATTCAATGTTCTAATTCATCTGGGTTAAAAATATTTTTTGTTTAACATGGGAAACGGATTAATCATTTAAAATCTTTCAGGATAAGTTCATCAAAATTTCTTTAAGACTAGGCCAATGTAAAATTTTTCCGGGTCTTTCATTGAGCTGAAGTTGTACCTGTTTTAGTCTTGCTTTTAAGATCAACTTAAAATCAGGTCTTTTTGGCAAATAGACTCTAACCTATCCATTACTGTTTTCGCTAGTAGGTCTTTCCCATGTACTGTAAGGATGCATAAAATAAACATTTATTTTTGTATGCTTAGTAAAAAGTTTATACTGGCTCATTTTGCTTCTGTCGTCATAGGTAAGTGATAATTTTATTTGCTTTGGTGAAGATTCAAATTCCTTTTCAAAAGCTTTTCTAACCGTTGTAGCTTCCATTGCATTTAAATGAACAAGGCAGGCCGTTGTAAAGCTGCATTAACCATAATTTTCAGTATCCATCCTTCAATTAGCATTTGTTTAAATTAATGCAATTACCTAAATACCTTGCAAAAACTCTCGTGCAGTATCTTCTCAGCATCTTCTCTGTTCCTGCAATACCAATACAAACTGTCATCATTTTTGTGCCATAGAGATCATATAAAACTTCGATTGGGAAGTTCGGTTTCCGTCAATACACCCTTTAATTATCAGTTATTCTGTATCGGGCAAGTGTTCCTATTTACTAGTTAGATATGTAGGAAAAGAAAAATGGTTGTGTGACTCCCTGAATTTTTATCTTAACTGAGTAACCCTGCGCTATAAAGGTGTAAGAAAACCACGAAAGAGATTTTACAGGGCGCTTACATTATCTGTCAAATAAATCCTGCCCTACCTTGTAAAGGATGCTATGTAACACAAAAATTGTTGTGTTAAAGGGAAATTTTTTTCAAACAAAACTCCTTACATCAGTAAAATGAAAATATTGCCAGAATATTTTTTAATAAACACAACTATTTTACTTCTCCAAGTTATCTCTCATTAAAGATAGTCAAAAAGCATTTATAATACTAAACAGATAAAAAATTTACTTAATGGCTGCAACAATGCTAATCCTTTCTTTTAATTCAAACAAAATTTTCAACTAAAGGCAAATATAAATTTTAAATTAGTGATGAAAGATTACTTGCTTTTCAATTTCATTAAAGAAAATGACTAGGCTGATTTTACAAAAATTAACAGTTAGGTGTCTTCGTAAAACGAAAGCAGAATCTTTACACAATTGCCGATCATATTAGTAACATTAATAAATAGTATGAAAAAGTATATTATTATTTTACTTACACTTGGTTCATTTTCAAAAAGCATTGCTCAAACAAAAGACAATAATGGAGGAAGTATCAAAGGAAAAATAGTTTCTGAAAATGGTGACGAATCGATTCCATTTGCAAGCATACGGTTAAACGGAGCTAAAAGTGGAACAAATGCTGACGAAAATGGATATTTCGTCATAAAAAATCTGGCTGATAGCACTTATTCAATTGACATTAGTCATATAGGTTATTCAACCTTTCATCTCGATAATTTAGTGATAAAGAATGCTCAACCTCTTGATATAGGTGATATTAAACTTAAAAGTAAATCCATCTCCCTTAAGGAAGTAGTAATAAGTCCGGGATCATATTCCATAATGGAAAAAATAAAGTCAGGCACTCAAATCGCACTTTCAGAAAAAGACATAAAAAATATGGCTTGGGCTGAGGATGTTAACAGGGCCGTTTCAAGGCTTCCCGGTATTTCTGCGAACGATTATTCCAGCAGGTTTGCCATTAGAGGTGGAGAAGCAAATCAGGTAATGATTTCATTGGATGGGATGGAATTGTATGAACCATTTCATCAAAGGGATCTTGGTGGTGGAATATTTAGTATCGTGGATGTGGAAGCAGTTCGTTGTATTGATTTATTGACAGGAGGGTTTTCGGCAGAAAATGGAAATAGATTAAGCGGTGTATTTGGCATGAAGACAAAAACACAACAGAATGATAAAAAAAATTATTCTGCCGCGCTAAGTATAACCACCGCAAGAATATTTACCGATGGAAAGTTTGCAAAAAACAAAGGATCATATCTTTTTTCGGCAAGGAGAGGCATGTTGGGCGAAACTTTAAAAGCAACTGGCAATAAAGAATTTTTCCCACATTATTATGACGGATTCTCGAAGATAGAATATCGACTAAATGATAAGCATACTTTGTCTCTACATTTTCTACATTCCGGAGATAAAACATTTATCAACTCTTCTCCGGAAGGGAAAGTGTTTGAACAATATAATACAAAATATAACAGCACTTATAGTTGGATGACTTTAAAATCATATTACACTCCAAAACTATACTCGAAAACAATATTATTCTATAGCAACCTATCTCATAGTCGTATAGGTTCTCAAGATAAATATGAAGATACTGATAAAGGTACTTTCGTATTAAACGACCGAAGGAAATATTCAACGCTTGGAATAAAACAGGATTGGAATTGGGAGGCATTAGAAAAAGTACATTTCAAATGGGGTTTTGAGGCTAAAGAACTGAAGGCTAATTATGATTACGTAAATTCCATTCACGAATTAAGAGTTGATTCAATGGAACAACTGTACTATTTTGACCACAACTTGGATATTAGAATGAAACCTTCGGGTGAGCAAATTGGCACTTATTTAACTTCTAGATTTAAGATATTACCCAAATTGATTGCCGAAGTTGGGGCGCGGTTTGATTATACATCATATACTGGAGATAAAAACTGGAGCCCAAGAGCCAGTATGGTTTTTGCATTTACAAAAAATACTTTTTTGCGGGCAGGTTGGGGTTATTATTATCAAACTCAATTCATAAACGATATTAACGCAAATAATGGTGAAACAAAATTCCATTCTGCAGAACTGGCAAAACATTATGTTCTTGGTTTTGAACATTTGTTCAAAAATGGTATAAGTCTTCGAGCAGAAGCGTATTATAAAGAATTAAGTAATCTGGTTCCTATTTATACGAATCTAAGAGACCATCTGGAAAGTATCCCCGAAGCAAGAAATGATCTTGCAAAGATTTTTTTCAATGGTTCTACTTCAAAAGGGGTGGAATTATTTTTAAGGTATGATCAAGGCAAGAAAATATCTTGGTGGTTTAGTTATGCTTTGGCAGACGCCAGGGATGATATTAATCACATTGAATTCAATGGATTATTAATTAAGCGAACCGGAAAAGTACCAAGATTAAATAATCAAAGGCATACTATTTATGCCGACATAAATTATCGCCCAACCAAGACCTGGCATTTTAGTGCTTCATGGCAATTTTACCAAGGCTGGCCAAGGACAAATTATACCTACAGGTATACTTATTTACCAAATGGGGATGTGCATTTTTATCAGGCGCATTCAGAATATAACGGAACTGAATATCCAGCTTATCATCGCCTTGATATAAGGGTGAACAAAAGTTTTAAGCTAAAAAAAGCCGGAGAATTTACTATATTTTTAGATTTAGTGAATGTGTATAACCAAAAAAATTTGAAAAAATTCGACCTTGATTCGCGGAACCCCGATAATCAGATATCCATAGATAGCAACGGAAACTATGTTCCCACCGGAGACAATAAATACTGGTTGGGTTTCTTACCTGTTTTTGGAATTAAATGGGAAATAAATAACAAGTAAAAATATCACATACATAAGCAGGGTTATATTCCATAATAAACCAACAAGAAATAGAACAGAAGATTCGGTTTATTTATCCCAGAGATGGTCCATGATGGTTACATAATTTATCTTATTAGAATAGAATTGATTTAACAGTCCTAAAAATTTATTGGTGAGGAAACAATTTTTTTACATATCGATACTAATTCTCTTTTCAGAGAGCCTTTTTTCACAGGAAAAAACGAATACTGTTACTGGCATTGTTATAGATAAATTTTCAAAGCAACCTATCGAGTTTGCATCAATACAATTAATACGGAAGGATGACAGCACGGTTATCAGTACAACGCTTACTGATAAGAAAGGAAAATTTATTATTAATAAAATTTCAGGCGGCAATTATATACTCCGTTCGAGTTTTATTGGATATGAGAATAACCGCCTGGAAATTACAGTGAGTCAGCAAAATCACAACATTGGCACAATAGAAATTACAACTACTGCAACAAAAATGAACGAAGTGGTTGTAAGCGCTAAGAAATCGTTACTGAACACGGGTATTGACAGAAAAGTATATAATGTTTCGCAGGATATAATGGCACAAAACGGCAGTGCTAGTGACATTCTTAAAAATATCCCTTCTGTGGAAGTGGACATCGACGGGCAGGTTTTATTAAGAGGCTCCTCTGATGTAATGATTTTAATTAATGGAAAACCTTCCCCATTAATGGGAAAAACAAGAGCTGACGTATTGCAGCAGCTACCGGCAAATTCAATTGAGCGGATTGAAGTGATAACAAATCCATCGGCAAAATACCGCCCCGATGGAACATCTGGGATTATAAATATTGTATTGAAAAAAAATATCAAATATGGATGGAATAGTACGGTATCGGCTAATGCAGGAAATGTAAACCGGTATAGCGGCGGTATTAATTTTAATTTTAAAAAAGGCAAGTGGAATCTTTTTAGTAATTATAATTTCCGTCAAGATAGGAGGTTGAGAACTGGCAATTTAAACCGGGAGTATTTTGATTCAACCAAAACAATAAAGAGTTATTATACTGAGATCAATACGTCTCATTCATGGCCCTTATCAAATTTTATAACATTGGGTGCTGATTATTCTCTGAATAAAAGCAACAGCTTTGGCATATCAGCCAATTATTTTTACCGTAAACTCACAAAGAACGATCTGTCGCAACGTTTATTTTACGATAAAAATTATTTGCTTACGCAAAATTTTAACCGCGCGAAATACGACCCCGAGTCGGAGAAAGAAAAAGATGCTACCATATACTGGCAACATAATTTTTTAAAAGAAGATCATGAAATGCGGGTTGAATTTAATGCGGCTGCAACGCACGATAAAGAAAATCATTCCAACACCAATGCATATTTTTTCCCGGTAAAACTAGATTTGTTTGATAATATTTTATTGAGTGATAAAGACAACCAACAGGAACTCACCGCAGAATATACTAAACCATTAGAGGAAGATGCAAAAATTGAAATTGGCTATGAAGGGTTATTTAATCAGATTGATTTAGATTATTATGGTGAGTATTACGATACGTTACAACGAAAGTTTATAAAGGATAGTTATAAATCAAGACGGTTTGTTTACAAGGCAGCAATACATGCAGTATATGGAGTGTATGAACGTGAATTTGAAAAATTTGGTTTTTCAGCAGGACTTAGGGCCGAGCAGGTTTTTATACATGGGAACCTGGTAACCAAAGATTCGATGATAGATAATAAGTATTTCAAAATTTATCCTACACTCCATCTTTCTCATAAAATTAATAAAAATGAACTGCAACTGAATTACAGCAAAAGGGTTAACCGGCCCGATGGCGACGAATTGAACCCTTTTCCTGAGTATATTGATCCGTACAACCTTCAGGCAGGCAATCCAAAACTACTCCCGGAAATTATCCATTCCGTTGAGCTGGGTTATAAATGGCAGAATGAAAAATACTCTTTTGTACCCAGCCTTTATTACAGGTATAAAAAAAATGGATTTACGGAAGTTACTTTACCGGTAAATGATACCGTTTTGCTAACAACTTTGCAAAATCTATCGAATGATAAATCACTTGGGCTTGAACTGATTTTTTCGGCAAAGCCTTTAAAATTTTTATCAGCAAACTTAAGCTCTAATTTTTTCTACAACCAGATTGATGCGTCACGAATTGGTTATGGGGTGAAGAAATCTATCGTTTCAATGAGTGCAAATTTTAATGCAACAGTTACACTTTCTAAAAATGCGATGTGGCAGGTAAGTAGCAACTATCGCTCTGCCCGGTTAACCCCACAGGGAAAATCCTTAGGAATTTTCGTTTTAAACTCTGGCATCCGCCACGATTTTTTTAAAAAGAAATGTTCATTAATACTTACGGTTACCGATATTTTTAATACGCTTCGCCAAAAAACAAGCTTCAGCAGTTTTTATTTAAATCAAAGCTCATTCAGTAAAAGAGATTCAAGGAATATTTATCTCGGCATCAGTTATCGCTTTGGTAAAACGATAAAATCCAGCGATGATGAAAAACTAAATTTTGATGACGCTTTGTAAGATCAGCTTTCACTATTTATTTTTCCAAAATAAAAGTTTTATGAATGTGAAAATAAACCTTCCTGCTTTTATCATGTTTTTTACTATTATTAGCGTTTTATCATGTAAAATAATAAGGCCAATTGTTTATAACCTACCTGACGAAAAAGATGCTAAACGATTCCCCTATAGAACAATACAACAAGCTCTACCTTCATCAGTTTTTTATTTCATGAATAATGCAGAAACTCCTCAATTTATTCACGACATAAAGGTCGAGAATAAAGCCATTAACTCAACCGGGATCCCATTAAATGAATTCGTGAAACTGCATAAGACCATTTCGTTTGTCATAATAAGAAATGATAGCATCCTGTATGAATATTATACCTCTAATTATTCTGCACAAACCAATGTCACAAGCTTTTCCATAGCTAAATCCTATATCACTATGCTTATTGGCATCGCCATTCACGAAGGTAATATAAAGAATGAGTATGAGCCTATAACAAATTATATAACCGAGTGGAAGAACAAGGCCGGGTATAATTTAATTACAATTAAAGATTTACTCAGGCACACTTCGGGTTTTCGGTTTACTAAAAATCTCCTCAATCCCTACTCCGATCAGATCCAATTTTATTATGGTACAGATCTTAGAAAATATATTTTGTCTTCTGTAATAAATGAACCTCCTGGATTGCATTTCGATTATCAAAGTGAAAATCCGTCTCTTCTGGCAATAATTCTGGAAAGGGCAACTGGTAAAACCGTAAGTCAATATCTACAGGAAAAAATCTGGACACAAATTGGAACGGAAGCACCGGCTATATGGAGTACAGACAGGACAGATAGCCTTGCAATTGAAAAGGTATTTTGCTGCTTGAATGCCCGTACCCTCGACTTTGCAAAATTTGCACGGTTATTATTGAATAAAGGTAACTGGGAAGGAAAACAATTGATTCCAGAACAATGGTTAGAAAAAGCAGTAACTAAAACAAATGAAGCAGGGGGTAAAATTTCTTATGGCTATAATCTGGGACTTGGCCCGGCTTTATATAACAGTTTTTTTTTAATCGGCTTTTACGGACAATTCTTATACGTCTACCCAAAAAAGAACATCATTATTGCTCGATTTGGCAATGCAGATATCAATTACAATCCTAATTATTGGAAGGAAATTATGCTTCAGCTGATTGATCAATTATAAAATACCATAGTAATATCAATTGAATCCCCTTTAACAACTTCTTTTATGTTTTCCGATATACCAGCAGATACGTTTTTACTACGTAAGTCTCGATATATCCTTTTTCAAAACGTCAATTTTTTTTTCAATATCATCTTTCTTGGCAACAGAAATGCTTTTTTCTTTTCCCCGCAATAAGTTTAAAAGAGGGTTGCTTCTGTAAGACTTTAAATCTTCTTCCTCATCTCACAATGCCTTAACAAAAGTGCATGATACTTCATTTGAAATGGAAAAATTGGAAAGCCTTACTCCATACACATCACTTGAATCGTCATCTTCATTTGGGAAAATCATTTTATCAAAATCAACTACATATTTTATTTAGTTATCATCATCAGAAAAGTCAACATTATTTCTGCCCCTGTATATTATTTCATAATCATTCAGGGGTATTTCAAAAAGTATTTTTTCGAGACCATCTCTTTTTCTTAGGATTTGGTTAGAACTTTGTTTATCCAAGCCAACTTTGTTACCAAAGTAACTTCGATTGAAGTTACTTTTTTATTTACTATTGTATTATTACGTTAGCTTGAACAGTTGTTCATTGCAACATTAATGTCCTATGGTTGCTGGTACTTACACTTGCCTTAATAAAAGCACAATAACAATTTGAAATAGATACCCGGTAAGTTTCCTGCCTTAAACAATAACCGCCAAAAAAATTAAAGAAGATAAATCAGGTGATCTGTAAGAGGTAAATTCAACTCAAAAAATATTTACAACTGTTCAAAGTAAAAAATGCCTTTCTTATTTGAAACGACAATATCTGGCCGTTGATCCTTATTCATATCTACTACCACAAAACAATTTCCAATTCCTGAATCTGCGTCTATTTGGTGAGCGATCCATTTTGGAATTTTTCCCGGAATAAATTCAAACCAATATAAAACTGATGGATCATCTGTGCCTGGATCTCCTTTAACATGTGCCTGGAATCGTTTACCTGAAATCAAATCCGGATTACCGTCGTTGTTAATATCCATCATGGCCAACGCATGCGATTGCGAAAATAATTCACTGATTAAATGTGTGGCCCAACTAATTGTTCCCTTCTCATTTGTTATTTGTTCGTGCCACCAAATTCCATAATTATGAGCCGATGAACTTATAATATCTGCATCTCCATCTTTATCTACATCAAAAGCAAACATATTGGCACAATCTTCGCCTAAGTTGGCCGGGTGAAATTTCCAATTGGAATTTTTTTTATCGCGAGACGATTCCCACCAACCTGTTTTTATGATCACATCGTTATTGCCGTCTTTATTTACGTCGCCCCAACCCAAACCATGAGTATATTGATGGGTGGCTAATAAAGGATCATTACTAATAACGAATCGTTGCCACAACGTATCTCCTTTGGTAGCCGGCGATTTAAGCCAAATAACTTTTTTTGCAAGAATGTCATTGCAAATAATATCCATCTTCCCATCTGCATCCACATCAACAAATGCAGGAGATTCGATACCCGCTGTAGCTAAAATAACATGAGATTCCCATAGTTTATTTTTGTTCTTTGGGTTTTCATACCAAACACAAGCTGCACCAGGTTGGTCAAAACGAATAAGGTCAATCCATCCATCTGTATTTACATCTTGAGAAAAATTTATAAAACTGGTGCTATAGCTTGGTACCGGATTCAAGGTGTCTGCATGAATAAAATGCGATTTCCAGGAAGGTGACTCAAACCAATAATTACCGGCCAGTATATCTATTCGTCCATCCCTGTTTACATCACCTGTTGCAACCCCTTCAGATACGAACCGAGTACTTATAATGTGTTTTTTGTACTTTATAATCGGCCGCTTTGCAGATTGCGGCTGACCCTCCAGTTTAGTATACGATCCCTGCAAAAAAAACAGAAAAACTATTTGCAGGAACGAAAGTGTAATGAACAGGTTTGGCTTTATTCGCGTCATTCTTATTTATTAAGATGACACCAATTTCGTGTATTAAAGTAATAAATCAATAGGTTTAGCAAGTATTCCTAGGTACCTGCCTTTTTATCCTTTCTTCTTTTGATCAATAGTGTCTTTAGTAGGGGGAATTTTATTCGGATTTTCATCGCCTGTCTCCCTTTTTCTAATTGGTGGAACTTTAAAGGACGTAATTTTTTGGCCATCTTGTTTTAATTCAAAACGATCGACCGAAGCATTACCGGGTAACAAAATTTCCACAATTGTTTTATCAACTTTTGCAAAGCCTGGCTTCTCTCCTTCACAAACTCTGCGTAAGGTAGGATCCTCATATCTATATTTTCCAATTTCTTTTCCGGTTGCATCGGTATAAGAAACTTCAAAGGCACCACTGCCTTTTAACAAATAAGGCATCCTGCCCGGCCTTAATTCACTATACGTGGAATCGAGTGTCCATTTTCCGTTATCATAAATAATTTTTACA
Source organism: Chitinophagaceae bacterium (assembly GCA_031378605.1). GTDB lineage: Bacteria > Bacteroidota > Bacteroidia > Chitinophagales > Chitinophagaceae > Endoryza. Next base: position 37,867 of record JANNEK010000051.1, read on the forward strand.
GCAATATGCGAAGATTGCAAATCAATATCAGTTTTTTGTGGTTTGTACTCACCCGACTTTTCATCTAACAGCGTTAGATTTTTTGCAAGTTCATCTTCCTTTGGCGTTTGATTGCATGCAACAAATACAAGCATCATCAAAAAAATCAACCAAAAATTATTTTTATTTTC
>JANNEK010000066.1:0-8916 GCA_031378605.1 Chitinophagaceae bacterium
GTAATTATTGCACCAGTTCCAGCACCTCCACCTGTACCAACACATCCCCAAGTTGGATTTTACAGCATGTGCTAATTCCACTTATGGCTCATCCAACGGACAATCAAACTCAAATACATATCTTCGAGGATATCATTTTATTGAAACGAATCTATTACCCGATTCGCACAAATCCTATAGCAACAACTATTGGGAAAAACGATTGCTTGCTCCTTCCTGCCTGCTTTATTACGTTGGATTAAACAAAAAGCTGAACAATGTGCTTCATCATATGTTATTTTTTGATGTGCCCTTCGAACGTCATGCAGAAGAAATTTATAAAAGCAAACAATGGCCAACCGAGCCGTTGTTTTATGTAAGTGCATCTTCTGTTACCGATAGCAATGCTGCCCCTGAAGGATGTGAAAATTTGGTTTTTCTTATTCCTGTTTCTGCAGGACTTAGTGACGACAGTGAATCAATTCGTGAAAAGTATTTTAATTTGATACTTAATCGGTTTGAAAAAAGAATTGGTCAATCAGTAAAAGATTCAATTGTCTATAAAAAATCCTTTGCCTATTCAGATTTTGTAAAGGATTACAATTCATTTAAAGGCAATGCTTATGGTTTGGCAAATACGCTGATGCAAACAGCTATTTTCAAGCCGCGTTGCCGAAGTAAAAAAGTTAAGAATTTATTTTATACCGGTCAGCTTACCGTGCCTGGTCCTGGTGTGCCACCTAGTTTAATAAGTGGTGAGGTGGTGGCTAACGAAGTAATCAAAAATTTTGGAAACTAGAGGATTATGTATAGTTCATTAAATCGTCTAAATTATTAAACAGAAATAAATTTCAACAACAAGTGGTAATTCTGTAAATTGAACAGTATGATGTCATTGTATCACAAGGTTAGTCAGTTATGCAGTCGTATTACAACAGAAGAATACAGTACTTCGTTTTCTTCGGCTATTCGTTTACTTCATAAAGATCTCAGAGCTCCTATTTATAATCTGTATGGATTTGTTCGATTTGCAGATGAAATTGTAGATACTTTTCATGGTTACGATAAAGAAGCATTGTTAGCTCAATTTAAAAAAGAAAGCTATGAAGCGATCGAAAAGGGTATAAGCTTAAACCCAATTCTGCATAGCTTTCAACTTACAGTAACGAATTATTCTATTAGCCCGGATTTGGTAGAGGCTTTTTTTAATAGTATGGAAATGGATCTTCATAAACAGCAATATGATGCAAACAGGTACCAGGAGTATATTTATGGAAGTGCGGAGGTTGTAGGACTTATGTGTCTCTTTGTTTTTTGTGAAGGTGACTGGCAATTATATCAGCAATTAAAACCTTATGCCCAGTCTTTAGGAGCAGCTTTTCAAAAAGTAAATTTTTTAAGGGATGTTAAAGCAGATTTCAACACCTTGAACCGAACTTATTTTCCAGACGTTGATTTTTCAAATTTCACCGCGCGTAAAAAAGCGGAAATTGAAGACGAGATTGCTGCCGACTTTAAAAAAGCTTATGAAGGTATTATCCGATTACCCTGGAAAGCGCGGTTTGGTGTTTATGTTGCTTATAAGTATTACCTCTCGCTTTTTAATAAAATTCGTAAAACACAACCCTCCGAGATAATGGAGACCCGAATTCGTATTCCTAATTACCGCAAAGCAATGATTTTGGTTAGAGCGGGTGTAAAGAATCAATTGAAATTAATTTAGAACTTACTAAAAATCGATATGATCAATTTTGGGCATGTTATTTTGGTAAATGAAGAAGATGAACCTCTTGGCACAATGGAAAAACTAGAGGCTCACCGAAAGGCATTATTGCACAGAGCAATTAGTGTTTTTATTTTTAATCAACGGGGAGAAATGTTATTGCAGCAACGGGCATTAGGCAAGTATCATTGCGGGGGGCTTTGGACAAACACTTGTTGCAGTCATCCAGCTCCGGGGGAAGAAACACATGATGCTGCCATCCGGCGATTGCAAGAGGAAATGGGATTTATAACTGCTATAGAAAAAATATTTTCTTTTGTTTATCGAAGTGAATTTGAAAATGGAATAACAGAATACGAATATGATCACGTATTTGCCGGAGTGTATGAGGGTACAATTGCTCCAGATCCTCATGAAGTAAAGGACTTTTGTTACAAAAGCCTTACGGAAATTGAAACATCACTAACTTCACATCCGGATAAATATACTGTGTGGTTTCATATTGCTTTTCCGAAAGTTAAGCAATGGGCAGAGGTAACTATTCTTCAAAAAATAGCGGTTTGAATCCGCTAAAAACAATCAGCCATGCATGCTATATTATATATTTTAATCCTTCTCGGAACTTTCTTATTAATGGAAGCTATCACCTGGGCAACGCACAAATTTATTATGCATGGTTTTTTATGGTACCTGCATGAGGATCATCATAGAACAAGGCCTGGTTTTTTTGAAAAGAATGATGCCTTCTTTATAATTTTCGCAGTACCTAGCTTTTTATGTATTCTTTTTGGCACATTGGATGGAAAATACTGGTTGCAGGCTTTTGGTTTCGGAATTATGGCTTATGGACTTGCCTATTTTATGGTACATGATGTTATAATTCACCAACGATTTAAATGGTTTAGCCGTTCAAAAAGCACCTATGTTCGGGCAATTCGATGGGCTCATAAAATGCATCACAAACATATTGATAAGCACAAAGGAGAATCCTTTGGTATGTTGTATGTACATAAAAAATATTGGGAAAAAGTTCAGAGAGATAGATCACTTATGAAAGCGCAAACCGTTGAATACGCTCCCTCCCAACAATCATAACCATTAATGTCACGTTACGATTATATTATTGCAGGTGCCGGTGCTGCGGGTCTCAGCCTTCTTATCCGGATGATTGATTCTGGTAAGTTTCAAAATAATAAAATTCTTGTTATTGATCGTGCTCCTAAAACGATTAATGATCGAACATGGTGTTATTGGGAACAGGGGGATGGTTTTTTTGAGGACATTGTATATCATAAATGGGAAAAATTATTTTTTTACAGCAATACTTTTTCTTCTCCCTTAAAAATAAATCCTTACCGCTATAAGATGATACGTGGTATTGATTTTTACAATTGGTGCTTTGAGAAAATTGGTCAGCAAATAAATATTGACATTCGTTTTGGCGATTGCAGGTTTCAAAACGATTCTAATGGTAAGCTAAAAATTTATATTGATGATGATGAGATATTGGTGAATGATGCTGTCGTTTTCAATTCTATCAGTAACAATAAGGAATCAAAAAAAAATACAGTCGATTTACTGCAGCATTTTAAAGGTTGGATAATTGAAACCGAAGACGCTGTTTTTGATACCGATGCTGCAACCCTGATGGATTTTCGGGTGAGTCAAAATTTGGGAACCACCTTTGTTTATGTAATGCCCTTAACTTCTAATAAAGCGCTGGTAGAATATACTTTGTTCACGGAAGCAATTTTGAGAAAGGAACAATATGAGATAGCATTAAAGGATTATATTCTTAATTTTTTAAAAATTTCCAATTACAATATTATAGAGGAAGAATTTGGTATTATTCCAATGACGAATGCTCAGTTTCCTTTTTATAAAAATGGAATGTATCATATCGGTAAAACCGGTGGACAAACAAAAGCTTCTACAGGCTATACATTTCAATTTATTCAAAAGCAATCACAACAGATTATTAATTGCTTAATTGCAAATAAGCCTTTGCAGCAATTAAACGGTATTAAGAGCAGATTTAATTTTTATGACGGGGTATTGCTTCAACTATTACGTGAAAAGAAGTTGGGGGACGGAGCGATTTTTACACGACTTTTTCAAAAAAATAAGGCATCAAAAATTTTCAAATTTCTTGATAATGAGACGTCTGTCATGGAAGAGGCCCGCCTGATGGTTTCTTTACAAATTCCTCCTTTCTTTAAAGCCGCATTGAATCAGTTATTCTAAGGCTTTTTCAAAAAAATAATAAGGTTACCGATGAGTTTTGGCAACATAATTGCAAGATTCTAATACCTATTATCCATTGAAAAAATCTTATCTCCTTGAAAAAATTCAATCTTCCCCAATTTTTATTGTTGCAATTCTTTATTTGCACGAGTATCTTATCCTATTCCCAAATTAATTATACAGCAAATGATGCTGGCCGTGTGCCGGTATATAATCAACCCTTTTTATATGGTACCAATATGGGTTATTATGGCCCTTCCTGGGATAATATTACAAAAGCCAATATTGCCACCGGTAACCCATCTTTGAATATACAAGGAGCCGGAGCACACACATTTCGTGTTCCGTTACCTGAAGACTTCCTTGAGTATTGGGGATATACTGCAGAACTCGGAGGCTTTAATCATTATACAACCTTAGGAGTTAAGGATAATACCATCTTTTTAGGTTTTCCGTCGGCAGCACATCGTGATATTAATAGTTATAGTGGTTGTGGACAACAATCCTGGTTATTTGCCAATATGTATTTACCAATCTGGGATGGTGGTGCAGATGGAACCCCTGTTAATGATAATAACTATTATGCATTGTATGTATATAAAACAGTAATGCTTTACCGTAATTATACAAAGTTTTGGGAGATATTGAATGAACCAGATTTTGATGGTAGTGGGAATGGATGGAAAGATCCTGGTCAACCTGGAAATTGGTGGGATAATAATCCGCCTCCCTGTGCGCTTACAAATATGAAAGCTCCAATTTTTCATTACATAAGATTATTGCGAATAAGTTATGAAGTAATCAAATCAATAGACAGCACCGCTTATATAACAGTAGGTGGATTAGGATTTCCTGCTTTTCTGGATGCTATTTTAAGAAATACCGATAACCCAACTGACGGCACTGTAAGTACGGAGTATCCTTTAAAAGGCGGAGCTTATTTTGATGTGTTAAGTTTTCATAATTATCCAATGTATTCATTAAGCTATTGGGATAATAATATTTATGACTTTGCTTATAAACGCCATTCTGATGCAGCCGTTGAGGAATTTATTAAAGTTAAAAACCGTATGGCAACTGTTTTAACAACCCATGGATATAATAATTCTACCTATCCCGAAAAACATTTTATTTGCACAGAAAACAATATTCCCCGACAGGAATTTGGTAATTATATTGGTAGCGATCAGGCACAAACAAACTACGTAATGAAGGCGCTTGTAACAAGCCAGCAAAATAATATAAAACAATATTATCTTTTTGCATTAGCTGAATCAAAAACACCTGCTGAGGCAACACAAGGATATGAAATGATGGGATTGTTTCAAAAATTAGAAGGCGTCGGGCCGTTAACTAACGGAGGTGTTTATGGGCACCAGTTTACCAGTGCAGGTATCGGATTTAAAACTACTTCAGAAATACTAAGAAATTTTCAGTACGACAATTCAAAAACACAATTGATGAACTTACCTCCTAACATCGGGGGAGCTGCTTTTCGGGATGCTACCAGTAATTATATTTATGTTTTATGGGCAAAAACTTTCATTGACAAATCTGAATCAGCAACAGCCAGTTATACTTTTCCTGCCTCGCTTAATTCAACACCAATTTTAAATAAGAGAGAATGGAATGCTTCTGTAACAGGAACCGTAGTAACTATTCCTTCAGTGTCTGTTGCCCTAACAGGTACGCCAATTTTTTTATCAGAAAACTTTCAATTGGTATCTATTCATGATCGTGAAAAGGATGCTGAAAACGAAGAGAAGAAATTTGACTTTCGTTTTTATCCCAATCCTGCAAATAATTATTCAACGGTAAAATTCACATTAACTTCTCCAGCAAAAGTTAGGATTTCAATTTTAGATGGTCAGGGAAAACAAGTGAAAATATTGGCCATCCCTTCGTCCTTACCTTCGGGAACCCATCAAATTCCAATTCCGGGAATTGAAACACTGGCTTCCGGAATTTATTACGGTAAATTTGAAACCGAAAAAGTACAGTTCATGAAAAAACTGGTGATTGCTCATTGATCAAATGAGTTCTTACATAAATTTTCACGTATACTTCTTTTGATTTAATTATCCTTCTTTTATTGGATTTCGCAAAATTTTGGCAAATATTCTAAAAAAATGTGGGCAGAGGGTATTTCTCAGTTTCGCGGATAGAATTATGTTTATGTTGTAATACTATAATAGTAGTAATATTGATGACCAAACTTGTAAATTTCTAAACCAACTAAATATGAACACAATTAAACAATTATTGCTAATTACTGCTGTGCTGCTCTCCCTGCAAAGTACCGGGCAAAAAGCTAAAGCCGCTGCTAAGAAAATCGGGCAGAAATATGGATGTACCTCAATTATTCAGGTTCCCAAGGTAAGTTCGTTCGATACGTCGGCGGGTACCCGTGGATTGGTAGATCCATATTATATATGGGATAATGGCGCAACACTTAAAGTACGTTTTTTTTCGGGCAGTGATGCAATGAAAGAAAAAGTAAAAACTTATGCAAAAGAATGGGAGCAATATGCAAATATTAATTTTGATTTTGTAGAATCTGGTGACGCTGATATTCGTGTAAACCTTGATGATAAAGGAGGGCATAATTCAGTCATTGGTCAATTGGCTCAGGGTATAGCACAGGATGTAAGGACAATGAATTTCGATACAACTGATTTTGCAACGTACGACGCAATGCATCGCACGGTAATTCATGAGTTTGGACATGCTATTGGTTTGTTACACGAACATTATAGCCCACTGGCAGGTATACCCTGGAATAAAGAAGTAGTTTATCAGGAACTTGCTAAGAGTCAGGGTTGGGATAAAATGACCGTTGATGTAAACTTGTTCCAGGAATATAGCTTAACCTATACTCATGGAACTTCTTATGATAAAACTTCTATCATGCATTACCCGGTGTTGGCGCGGTGGACTACTAACGGTTATGCAGTACCCTGGAATAATCAGTTATCTGCTGGTGATAAGGCCATGATTGCAGCCTTGTATCCAAAAGAAGGAGCCCGTACTGGTGAAGTTCCCCGATTTACCATTACCAATTTCACCAAAATGAGTATTGTGAATAGTGCTGAGAAAAAAGGATTATTGCTATACCCTTCCTTCAACATTAAGACAGCAGGTAATGAGGGACAGGTATACTTTACTGTATTCTTTTATGATGAAAATGACAATGCAATAATTGATAACGATGATAAATATAATATTAGTAATGTTGTTGCTACCTATAAATCATTTAAGTTAGGAGTTGGACAATCTTTGTCTGCCAACAAAGTGGCACCTACCGATTTTGAATTGTTTATTCCCTATTCTGAAATTCCAGTTGGGGCGGGTGCTAAAATAAAAGCCGTTTTTAAAGCAATTCTGGTAGATGGAAAAGAATTGAAAATGTTATATTCATCTAACGCAGTTAATTTTAATGTAATAAAAAGTAAATAAACCTTATTCTTTTATTATATCAGCTACCGTGTTCACGCACGGTAGTTTTTTTATTAATTGCATAAATTTTGAGCGAATGGAGATTCGAATACTATTAAATTGATGTTTAAATTTTGTCGCGGAATAGCTTACTATTCCGGAATTTTAAAAATATATTTATCATCGTAAAGAATATCGAAAGCCTTGAGTATTCGAATATACTCTTCAATAAAAATTTCTTTCCGGTGATGAATTTCCTGATTTTGAATATAGCGTATAACCTCAGGTACCTGGCTTTTTGAATAGGAAAATGCACCAAATCCTTCCTGCCATGCAAAATGAGATTGGCAGATTTTTTCGTAGTTAATCATTTTAGTGCTTTCTGATTTTATAGTTTGGACCAGGGAAGAAATTGATTGCATCGGCCGCATGCCAACTAATATGTGTGCATGATCGGGCAAGCTGTTTATTTGTAACATTTTATGTCCATTGGATTGTATGAGACAGGTAATATATTTCTGAAGATGTTCTTTCCAATTCGGGTTGATAAGGGCCGATCGATATTTAACAGCAAATATAATTTGTATATGAAGCTGTGTGTACGTATTTGTCATAATAGAGTATTGAAAAATAAAACTATCAAACCCTGGTAACAAAAAAATGCGGTTTTACTTACACTTTATGTTTTTTTCCTAGGAATACGTACCCACGAAACGTTCCTACGGAACGTAAACCTGATTAATTATATACCTATGAAATGTTTTTACGGAATTAAATAGAAAAGCGAATGCTTTTAATTTTGAAATGAATATTAATATCTCTTTAGATTATAATTTGTTTTAGCACGAGGCGTTCCTACGGAACGCAAAGCTGATTAACTATTGTTGTTCTACCCACGAGGCGTTCCTACGGAACGTAAACCTGATTAATTGTATACCCATGAAGTGTTCTTACGGAATTAAATAGAAAAGCGAATGCTTTTTATTTTGAAATGAATATTAATATTCTTTTAGAGGATAATTTGTTTTAGCACGAGGCGTTCCTACGGAACGCAAAGCTGATTAACAATTATTGTTCTACCCACGAAATATTCCTGCGGAACGAAAATAGGATTTTTTTATTTCTGGCTTTGCTACGAAATGTTCCTATTGAACAAAAATGAAAATGCTGATGCTTTTTATTTTGAAATGAATATTAATATTCTTTTAGATGATAATTTGTTTTAGCACGAAGCGTTCCTACGGAACGCAAACCTGATTAATTATTATTTTTCTACCCACGATACGTTCCTACGGAACGTAAACCTGATTAATTATATACCCATGAAGTGTTTTTACGGAATTAAATAGAAAGGCGAATGCTTTTAATTTTGAAATGAATATTAATATCTCTTTAGATTATAATTTGTTTTAGCACGAGGCGTTCCTACGGAACGCAAAGCTGATTTATTATATAACCACGAAATGTTAGTACGGAAGAAAATAGAAGGTCGAATTATTTTTATTTTGAAATATATCTGAATAGCACAATTATTA
>JANNEK010000078.1:0-6985 GCA_031378605.1 Chitinophagaceae bacterium
GGCATACTGGTTTTATTGCACAGGAAGTAGAGCAAAGTGCAACAGCACTTGGTTTTAATTTTAGTGGTGTAGATAAACCGCAACAACCGGATAAATTGTACGGGTTGCGGTATGCAGAGTTTGTAGTGCCATTGGTAAAGGCAGTTCAGGAACAACAGCAACAAATTGAAAGCCTGAAAAATACTAATACTGAACAAAAGAAATTAATTGGCACCCTGCTGAAGCGTATTGAAAAAATTGAACAGGTTTTAACAGCGCAAAATAAATTGCAGTGAAAAATTAATTTCATTTTCCTGTTCATTTTTTATCTTCTAACAATTCACCGATTCCCAAAGCATAGGTATCGGCACCAACACCTAAAATGACAAATCAGTATTGGATATAACAGCAACCCTTAAAGGAATTCTTTTTCCACGATTTACCACTTTACAACAAAATGCTATCAACAATCCACCCAATAGGTTATATATTTATAATTATATGATCGCTATCTTAACGATTGCGATTCTGTATATCAATGCTCTAATTGTTACTGCTGCACTTGTGAAGCAAAAACTATTAATATCACTTCAACTGTAATAGATATTAATTCTTTAATAATTCTTCATAGTAAATTCCCTGTTTCGGTAAAATACTTTTTTTGTATATCAATTCAGGATATACATATCTAAAACAAAACGCTTTTTTAGGAAAGATGCTGGAAGTAGTAAATCATGGTGCTGATTTTATCGAAACTATATTCATTTTATAATTTCATTTGTCCTTAACTCCTATTATGAAATACTTTCTGAACATCTTCATCCTGTTCTAATTTATCAATCAACCTGCTTACATCGGTTGCTTGTTCATCATTTTACAGGGTAGTTATTGAGGGTTTTTATTCTAATTCAGCACTAATAATTAGTTGGTTCCAACCCTTCTATCCGGTTACTCATATCAGTTGCCTATTCAATTAATAAAATTAAGGATATAATAGTATCTTATAAAAAGCCATTTGTAATACCGTAAGCGACCAACTCTGCTGTTGATTTGCTATTTGTTTTATGCAGCATATTCTGCCGGTGATTATCAATTGTTTTAGCAGAAAGGCTTAGCTGCGATGCAATTTGTTTACTGCTGTATCCCATGGCAAGATGTTGCAATACCTCCCTTTCTCTTATAGATAGATTATGATTAAGGCTTTGCTTGGTAAGTTTTTCTAAATCAGAACAAAAAAATTGTTGAGAGTTTCCATCATATGTATCAAGAATAGTCATCATTGGGACGCCCTCTTTTTTTAAATGTGAAATATCTGTTGCAAATACTAAACCATATACAAAATTACCGTCGCTGTCAAAAATAGCATCCGAATACTGAACCATTATCCAGTAGTAATTATTCATTGCGTTTTTGATACGGAAGTAGATTGTCATTTTCGAATAAGGCCTGTGTTCCTGAGGCATACTTAAATAATAATTTACCCAATATCTGCTGAAAGCTGTAACATGTGGTATATCATCAGAATAAGTAATCTCATATATTTTATGATGATCGTCATTAAAGAAATTTTCCTTTTTTAAAGAAGTCATACTTTCTAATTCACCACCGCCGCAAACCGTTATCCAGTTTCTTAAATCAACAATGAACCAGAAATAACGCCCTATAGCAAATTTTTGAAAATGAGTTATTGCAGGTTCCATGATTTCAAAAGGGTTTACTTTCTTTTCCAGCGGATTAGTAAAACCGAAAGTAAGTCGTAGCGTATTTGAGTTAATTGGTTTAAGGATGGAATATGATTTTTTCATATTATTAAAATGCCTAGGGATAAATCCCTATTGGCGGAGGGATTAGTGAGGTTTAATTTCAGGCATCTAAAAATAATAAACAAAATCTATATATAGAATACCCCTTTTAACGCATTAGCACAACAGCATACAGCTTTTAATGAACAAATCATAAATGTAAACGGTATGGAAAACATTCAATATGCGGAAGCTCTGGAGTTTAACCCGGTAGCTGAATCTGTTAACATAGAAGAATTGCAGGTTTGGAGCCGACAGCCAATAAAGGAAACACTGATACCATGTTGTATTGGCCATACATTCACAAAACATCCTGGTTTCCCCGGTGAGCCGGTACGCTATGATATTCAGGATTTTTTAGTTGACAGTAGCGGTATATCGGGTGGCGGGGCGCCAATGGAACCAGTAATTCAGGTTGGGCTTAATGAGTCAAAAAAAGCAGCGTATTTTATCAAAACCGATAAATGTAAAAACCGCTTTGAAGTAACCCCCCCCAAAGGGACCACGTACTCTTTCTCTTCTTATTTAGGCAGGCAAAGCATACATCCTCATTCAGGGTTTTATGATGCTTATCCTGCTACAATTGTTTTTAACGGCCTTTCGGGTACTGCCCCTATTATAACTTATTGCTGGTTCTTTATACAAAACGGAAGAAATGATGCCTTTCATTTTGTAATACAGGGAAACTTTATCGGTAATATTTCGTTTGATTCTATCTCTGTGTATGCAATGTATCCGCATCGAAATTTTTTACCTGTGATATCTTTTTATAAGCCCCTTTCCTATGCTGCGCCTTTTGGCTTGGGGGTTACAGCCTGTTATTTTTTGTTTGGATACAGTACACCTTCTCCCAAAGATCCGGGCCTCTTTGTACGATTAATATAGTTTTTTTGAAAACTGAGGGTTTAGAAAAATAATTTCTCTTCTCAAATTATATAAATGCCTATTTGATCATCAACAAAACTTTATTTATGAAAAAGATTTTATCAACCCGGCTGGTATTAGTTCTGTATACAATTTTGTTTGCCACCAATTGCCGGAAGGAAACAACAGAACTAGCCGCACTAAATGAAGAAATGAGCCAGCAATCAAAAGATGATAAGAGGGATAAGGGAAGTGATTGCCGCTTAACCAAGTATGATTATTATGATGCAATCCATGATTTCAGTCAAATTGATAATTACTCCTATAAAAATGGCCTTGTTGACGAATGGCTCACGTTTTATGGCATTTTGTATAAAATTGAATATGATAATAAAAAGAAATTTAAAACGGCAAGAGCTTATGATGGAGCTACTCTTACGAATACGATTCAATTTATTTATCAAAAAAATAAGGTGGTTAAAGAAATTTGGTATGCAGGTAATACAAATCAGGTTAGTGATGAAGTAAATTATGTATATAACCAGAAAGGCCAAATGATATATAATGAGAGTATAAATTTTGGCTATTCTGTTACTTATACCTATTATGAAAATGGGAACTTGAAAAGTTGGTTTTATTTTGAAGGGGGTTTGCCAAATTCAAAAGCTGAATACACTTACCGCAACAAATTCAAAAACCCATTAAAGGCCAGACCTGGTATTGATTACTCCTTCGCTTGGGCAAATGCCGCGTTTGGAACTACTGAGAACTGGTATTCAAGCGAAAAAATTACTTTATATGATGAACTTGGTAACTCTTCAGTTTATTATGACCAGAACCCAAATAAAACGGTCTGGAGGGTTGGCGATAAAAATTATCCGCTAAAAGCCACTTATGTTGATGCAGTAAGCAGTGGAATAATTACCAACTCATTTGAATATGAAAATTGTTCGGAAAAGGGAAAGGACTCACCAATAAATACAAAGAATCAAATTACCGGGATGAATAATAGCCTTGTGTCTGATGAAAAATTCAAATTAATGCTACAAGGCCCGCAAACAGGGATGATTAAGAAGTTGAAAGAGTTAGGAAAGCGTTTAAAGAAGTAAAGATTTTCTTATGATTGTTTTTTTAAAAGCCAGAGATCACAACTCTGGCTTTTATTTTTTACCCCATATTATGAAAAACCTTCTGAACATCTTCATCTTGTTCCAATCGTTCAATTAATTTACTTAGATCTTCTGCCTGTTCATCCGTAAGCGGTACGGTAGTGGCGGGTATCCATTCTAATTCTGTGTTGGTGAGTTGATACCTTTATTCTCCAGCTTTCAAAACTTTTTGGATATTGCCAAAATTGGTAAAGTTATAGTAATCTCGCAGGTACATTTTTCAATGCTTTGAAATATGTAGTCTGGTTAAATCACATGTACAAAATTCAAATGGAGAATTCTTTTGAAAATATCATCTGAGGAAAATAATGCCAAGTTTTTGGTGGTGGCTGTTGCTGCTATAAATGCATCAGGAACTTTCAGTCCGTATTTTTTTCGGATATCAATAGCAGCTTTTTTAATATCATCTGTGACATTAATAATAAAACAATCGTGTAAAAATGAATTTAGGAGTAATTCATCTTCTGATGTAGATGTTGGCCAGGATAATAATTCTATTTCAGTAATAAATGAAATGAGAAGAAGTTTCTGATGAATGATATCTTGGCAACTCTTATCCCCCGAGAAAAGCTTGATGATAATGTTGGTATCAATAACTATAGTTTCTATCATCCCTCATCCGTCTTTGAATTTCTATTATATTTCTTATGTCAAATCGTATTTTGCCGAAATATTTTGTTGCATCAATTGGTTTTTTGTCTATTCCAGGAAGTATCGGCGAAATCGGAAGCTGCTTCAGTAAATCATCAATTTCTTTCTTAGTCATTCCTTTTTTTATTGTTAGAACCATAGAAAATATTTAATACTAATTTAAGCATTCTATCCCATATTATGAAAAACTTTCTGAACATCTTCGTCTTGTTCCAATCGCTCAATTAATTTACTCACGTCTTCTGCCTGTTCATCCGTAACAGGTACGGTTGTCGTGGGTATCCATTCTAATTCAGCACTTATGGTGGTAATTTTTTTATCTTCCAATGCTTTTTGCATATGCCCAAACTCTACAAAGGCGCAACGGATGACCAACACGTCTTCACCACCTGCCTGTCCGGTAGGCAGGTCCTCTCCGGTACCCTCACCTAATTCTTCCAGCCCATAATCAATTAATTCTAATTCGAGGTCTTCTGCGCTTATGCCTTGGGGTTTTAATTTAAATACGCCCATTTTCTTGAATTGAAAACTTACACTACCATGATTGCCCATTACACCATGACCTTTATTAAAATGTGATTTTACGTTGGCAACAGTTCTTACATGGTTATCAGTAGCAGTCTCTACCAATATGGCAACTCCATGGGGCGCATATCCTTCGTAAAGTATTTCGTCAAAATTTATGAGTTCTTTTCCCTGTGCTCTTTTTATAGCCGCTTCCACTCTGTCTTTAGGCATACCCACACTACGCGCATTCTGGAAACAACGCCGTAATGCTGCATTGGTTCCCGGATCGGGACCGCCTGCTTTTACAGCAATAATAATTTCTTTGCCAATCCGCGTAAATTGCTTCGCCATTCGATCCCAGCGGGCAAACATCGTAGACTTCCTTACTTCAAAAATCCTACCCATTTGTATTATTTATAGTTTGTAGTTGTAAGAACCGAAGTAAAAAGTTTATCCCTGCTTGTAAAATATTCGTTGTACTTACCGACTTTCCGATTCCGGATATTTATCAACCAGTGGGCAAAAATAGGGTTTGAATGCGATCCTGCCAAGCGAACTGATAGCTGAAATAAATGGAATGTTGATCTATATTGCTTCCGAATATTTAATTTTATTCCACATTACACTCAATAAATTATTTATCAATATCAGACTTAAAAAAAAGCCGTTCTGCATAACGAAGAACGGCTTTTTAAAAAATAAAATAATTATTAAGTATTGAGTTTACTATTCTTTTTACTGTAGCCAAAATAAACGGCCAGTCCAATAATCATCCATATAAAAGCGCTTAACAGAGTTGGTCCCCATAAGCTTACAATCATAGCGCTGCATACAACCATTCCCAGTAAAGGAACTAAAGGAACCAGCGGTGTTTTAAATGGACGTGGTAGCTTAGGATCTGTTTTTCGTAAAATCCAAACACCCAGGCATACCAGTACAAACGCCAGAAGGGTTCCTATAGAAGTTAAATCGCCTGCCACACTACCTGGAATAAACGCCGCAAAAAGTCCTACAAAAATAAAGAGGATAATATTGCTTTTATAAGGTGTGCGGAATTTTGGATGAAGGTCAGAAAATACTTTGGGTAATAAACCATCGGTACTCATAGTATAAAAAACGCGGCTTTGACCCATCAGCATTACTAAAATTACAGAAGAGAAACCAGCCAGAATTCCGACCGTAACTAATTTCGATAACCAACCATAATTAAGCATATAGGTATCTATTGCATAGGCAACAGATGCTTCCTTTCCAGCTTTAACAAAATCTGAAAAAGGTGCCACACCTGTAAGCACATACGAAAATAAAATATAAAGTATTGTACATATTACCAGTGAACCAAGTATTCCAATGGGCATGTCTCTTTTTGGATTTTTTGCTTCCTGGGCAGCGGTGGAAACCGCATCAAAGCCTATAAAAGCAAAGAAAACAATGGCGGCTCCTTTAAGTACTCCTCCCCAACCATGATTGAAGAAGCTTTTATAAGAATAATAAGATCCATCAGCCTGTAATGCATCTGGCGCATCTGCAGGAATCATATAAGGAGTATGATTTTCTGGTTTAATAAATTGCCATCCAACAAAAATAAATACCAATACGATGGCCACCTTTACAAAAACAATAACGGAATTTACCGTTGCAGATTCCTGGGTTCCTTTTATTAGCAATAAGCTTAATAATAAAAGTATCAGAAGGGCAGGTGCATTAATGATACCATAATGCATTACGTTATTAATATCGGCCGCTTTTTCAAGGGGCGAATGGCACCATTCATAGGGGATGCTACCTCCAAGCAATTTATTTAAAAATTCACTCCAGGCTATAGATACCGTAGCTGCTCCTAACGCATATTCGAGAATTAAGGCCCATCCAATAATCCATGCTACTAATTCACCCATGGATTATTGGATGGGCCTTAATTCTCGAATATGCGTTAGGAGCAGCTACGGTATCTATAGCCTGGAGTGAATTTTTAAATAAATTGCTTGGAGGTAGCATCCCCTATGAATGGTG
>JANNEK010000118.1:0-9723 GCA_031378605.1 Chitinophagaceae bacterium
GAGGGAGCTGGAACCTGCTCCGCAAAAGGCTTTTAATAATTATTAAGATGATTTTAGCCGGACAACAATGATATTCAAAGTATCAATTACCGGTATGCCAGCAGCTACTTGGTTACCAGTATTATTATAAAGATACCCTGACGTATATTTTACATAAAAGAGTTTGTTGCAAAAAACAATATACTATAGATAATGGTACAGCCGGCAGTGTTACCGAATAGCCCGGTAACAAAAATGATAAAGTGCTATTTAAAATTACAAAAAACATAAAAGCTAAAAAATATCAAGAGGTTGTGTTGCACCCTTTTTAATACGTGACCCTCAATATTAAAATACTTTATCAATATACTGCAGTCGCTTATTGCTATAAAATATAGCAGCGCCAGTAACAAAAGGGAAAGGCTCCAGTGTTATAATTAAAGAAATTATACTATTAAAATCTGATAAAGAAAATAGTATTTATTATTTAACCGTAACTTCAATAATTGTTAAATCTGGAAAAACATTTATTATAAAAATCATGAAATCATGAAAATTAAAATAGTAACTCTATTAATGGCAACAGTATTCTTTTCGTGCAAGGGAAAAAACGAAGGTACTGCGCCAAAGCCTTCTCAATTTTCGATAATTGGTACCTGGCAACTTATTAACGGTACCGTTATAGAAAAAGGCGATACCGTAGTAACTGATTACACCAAAAAAATTTCTTTCATTAAAATCATTAATGATACGCATTTTGCATTTTTTCAACATGATTTGACTAAAGGAAAAGATACGGGTGCTATTTTTGTAGCTGGTGGTGGCAGTTACACCCTCAATAATAGTTTGTATAGTGAACATTTACAATATTGCAGTGATAGAAATTGGGAGAATACTGATTTTAAATTTACTATTGAACTAAAAAAAGATACGCTTATTCAAAGCGGCGTTGAGATCGTTGAGGATGCGGGCATAAACAGAACAACTACAGAAAGGTATGTAAGAGTAAGGCCATAAATAAATTTCAAAAGAAAATGATACAGTATCAAATTGAAGAAAATTTATCGTTAGAAGAATTTAGAACCATTTTAGTTAATTCTACATTAGGCGAAAGGCGACCGATTGATGATCCTGAAAGGCTCTCTAAAATGCTTGAACATGGGAATTTAATAATTACTGCAAGAGAAAACGGAAAGCTTATTGGAGTTGCCCGTTCCCTCACCGACTTCTCGTTTTGCACCTATCTTTCCGACTTAGCCGTTGACGAAAATTATCAGAAAATGGGGATTGGGAAAGAATTAATACGACTTTCAAAATCAGCAACACCTAATGCTAAATTGATTTTATTATCAGCACCAAAAGCAGTAAGTTATTATCCAAAAATTGGTATGAACCTTTTTGAACATTGTTATGTGCTGGATACTATAAATGATCTGATATAAAAAATAGCCCGATTGAATGGCCGTGGTGAAAAATTATCACCGTCAAAACATTTCCAATTGTTGTACGGGTGCAGCAGGGGTATGTGCCGATTTACCATAAAATAATTCAACCATACCAAATTGCTTATCGGTAAATTGAAATATGCCCACATGACCCTTAACCGGAAGTATGGCCTTTACGCGTTTTATATGTACATCTGCATTCTCGCGGCTGGGGCAGTGCCGCATGTAGATACTGAACTGAAACATCTGGAAGCCATCGTTCAATAATTTCTTTCGGAACAGTGTATACGCTTTCCGGTCTTTTTTTGTTTCTGTTGGCAAATCAAATAATACCAGCACCCACATAATACGATAAGCGTTTAAGCGGCCCCCACCGGCACCTCCATAAGGCGAGCGGTGGAAGCAACGGGTTAACTCAGTAAACATTTATTATCATAGCTATTTAAAACACTATAAAAATTCCGGGTAATCAATCTTTCTAAGTTTACCTTCAAAACATTTTGATAAACTGGCGGTAGTTTTTTGAACTGCTACCATCAACGGACTTTTTTCTCCTTTCATTTTTACATCCACTGCAGGTATATTCAGTAACTCTTTTTTCATATTGGGTGTCAGTTCCAGAAATTTTCCATTCATACGCACAATATCTACTACTATTTTATCAACGAAAGGGCGATAAGGCTCCATAATATCATCAGCCAAACAATAGGCGTTGTATTGGTTTTTATGAAAGATGCCGAGAGTGGGTAATAAACCACTTGCCACCAGGCTTCTTGCCACGATAGCTCTCAATATGGCATAGCCGTAATTAAGGAGATTATTTGGTGGCGGGCCATAACGTTCACGGCGAAATTCTAAAAAATCAGGGAAAACATTTTTCCAATAGTAGGCAGCAGCCATAGCTTCATGATGATCGCCATCTCCACTCTTTACTTCAGTGGCCCAGTTCTGCATGTTTTTTACAGGCACCAATTGTTTTTCTAACAGTGTTGCCTGGTTGGTAATTTTTACAGAAATAGTTTGTTGCCATAATTGTTTTTTCAGCGGTATGGTAGCGTCCACCTGCGCATTAAATTTGGCACTTTGTAAACTATTGCCATCTAAATTGAGTAATAAGCCTGTTGGATGATGGGTATGATCGCAAATAATAAATGCTACATTATTAGCAAGCAGTTTAGCAATCAGTGCCTGGCTGATGGTAATTTGCTGGTGATCGGTTATCAATACCCCAATATCTTCTATGGGTACCTGTTTGGTTTCCCCTGTTTCGGGGCTTTCAAAAACCAGTTGTTCATTACAGGTTTTTAAATAGGCAGGGTTGCCAAAATAAAGCGTTCGCTTTATCATAGGAATTGTGTTGACTCAAAATATAACGGAACAAACGGTTTTTTATTCTTTACAGGGTTTATTGTTAACTGCAAAAAGCGGAAAGGGAAAACTTCTTCATTGTCTGAACCGGGATTTTTGGGATTAAAGGATTACCGGGATTATGAATCATTCTGAAAGTAATGTAAGATGTTATAAGTATAAAAAGATTTAAAGATTAATGGGATTAAATGAAAAATGTCTGAACCGGGATTGATGGGATTAAAGGATTACCGGGATTTGAATCGCATTATTTGAATTTTTTTTAGTGTGACATTTTTTATTTAAACCGTGATTTATGTAATTGAAGAATTGCGGGGTTAGGGTTATACTTTTTATTGAGTAATCTTTTTGTCTGAACCGGGATTTATTAGATTTAAAGATTACCTGGATTTTGATTTGATAACGAATAAAATTGCGGGTAAATTGAAAAACTCTTACCTATGATTTATGTGATTGAAGAATTGCCGGGGTTAGGGTTATACTTTTTATTGAGTAATCTTTTTGTCTGAACCGGGACTTTTTGGATTAAGGGATTACCTGGATTTTGAATTGATAACGAATTAAATTACGGGTGAATTGAAAAATACTTACCCATGATTTATGTAATTGAAGAATTACCGGGGTTAGGGTTATACTTTTTATTGAGTAACCTTTTTGTCTGAACCGGGATTTATTAGATTTAAAGATTACCTGGATTTTGATTTGGTAACGAATAAAATTGCGGGTAAATTGAAAAACTCTTACCTATGATTTATGTGATTGAAGAATTACCGGGGTTAGGGTTATACTTTTTATTGAGTAATCTTTTATATTGTAAACTTTTCGATCCAAAGTTTATTAACAGTCCTGTTTCCATATTATATGCCTCCAGGTAATTGAGTCCTTGAGCCAGATGCACATCTTCCAATTGAATGACCGCTTTCAATTCAACCATTATTTTCCCTTCAATGAAGAAGTCTACCCTTCGGGTGCCAATATTTACTCCCTTATAAAAAATTTCTATTTCCTGTTCACGTGCAAACGATAAACCTTTTAGCCGCAGTTCAATGGCCAATGCACGTTGGTAAATACTCTCCTGAAATCCGTTTCCCAGCGATCTATGAACTTCCATTGCAGCACCAATAATAGAGTGTGTTAGTTCAACATATTTCATTTCGCCCAACATACAGTTAATTTAAGATGATTCATAATCCCGGTAATCCTTCAATCAAATAAATCCCGGTTCAGACATTTTCTTTTAATCCCGGTTCAGACATTTTCATTTCACGCATCATTCCGTTATTAAAAATAATTCGCAATCCCGGCAATCTTTAAATCATTTTAATAATTGTAACACCTTACATTACTTTCACGATGATCTGTAATCCCGTTAATCCCTTAATCCCATAAATCCCGGTTCAGACATTTTCTTTTAATCCCGGTTCAGACATTTTCATTTCACGGATCATTCCGTTATTAAAAATAATTCAGAATCCCGGTAATCTTTAAATCATTTTAAAAACTGTAACACCTTACATTACTTTCACATTGACCCGTAATCCCATAAATCCCTTAATCTCATAAATCCCGGTTCAGACATTTTCATTTAATCCCGGTTCAGACATTTTCATTTCACCCATCATTCGGTTATTAAATTGGCAGGTTGCCAAAACAAAGCATACGCTTTTTCATAGGAATAATAATTGGTTTCTTAAAACACAACGATCGGCCAATTATTTTTTTCTTTCTTACCATCGGTAGCCGGGAAGCAATCACACCCGAAGCAGAAAAAGAGTCACCCCTAAAAGAATTCCGGGATTAAGGACGACGGGGCATATCAGATTTTGTGTAATTATTCATTCTTGTTTTTTCGATATTTATTTATTCTTTCCAGCTCTCCAACGAGGATATTCATTACTCGTCGAATTTAATTTTTTTATTCATGGGCTTTTTCAGTTCTTCGGCATACATATTTTTAATGCGGATAACAGTATTCTTTAAGTGCTCCATCGGGCTTATTAAGGCCATTTCTTTTGCATCAGCTTCATTCATTTCCTCAAAAGAAGAGAATTGTTTCAGACTGCTATTTTTATATATGCCTTCGGGTTCTGACATGATGTTTTGCTTTTTTTCTTTTTCATTAAAGAAGTTTTTTTTAGAGCAGGGAAATATTGCCGAGACGGTCAACATTTATTTTGATACATACTTCTTTTATCATAACAGTGTTTTCTGTTATAACATTTCCATCTTTATCTTTTTGTGGAAATACAATGAGTCGGGAGCATTTATCATCAAAGCTTGTATGTAATTCTTTTGATTTTATTGCTTTTGAAAATACGTTTGGCCTAAAATAAATATCAGATTTTGAAAAGTCATTTACAATATAAAACCTTTTTGAAATTTTCCTTTTATCATTCCAATCAATAGCTTCAGTTTTGATGACTCCATTTTTTATGTTTTTGAACTCTGCTTCATCTGGTATATAGACCAAATCATTTTTTTGAAGAATGATTGCTTTATACCCTTCTTTTACTTCTGCAATTGGTTCCCCCCTTTTCTTTTTTTGAATTACTTCGTAAGATGATAAGGAAGCAAAATCTTTCCTCTCTTTTGTTTCAACATTTTCATACATAATAAAATATGGGTTGCCATCAGCTTCTACCAACTTATTTTTGAGTTCTATTTTTATTCCTATATCTTCTTTCAGCGTAACCATTCTGATTTTCATTCCTATTTTCTTGTCAAGTACTTCCAAGCCTTCATCCGAAAATGGTTCAGGCATAACCATTTCTAATATGACAACTTCTTCTTCGGTCAATTTTAGGGCAGAGACAGCATTTTTTTCAATTTGTTCGTTCTTTTCTTCAACGATTTTTTTGGCAACTAAAAATTTCTCATATTCTTCTAAATGCTTATGAAGTGTTTGAGGTATTCTTGATGATTCTGAATATGGAATTTTATCAATTTTCTTATGGTCAAAATCTTTATCCAATCTCACCCTCTTAGCCGATTTTGGAATAAAGCTTGCAACTTGAATGTCTTCAAATTCAATACCTCCAAGAATATATACTGTTTTGTTTTTTACATTGCCATTTTTATCAAGGTTTACTGTTGGTATCTTCTTAGAGTTCTTTTTTAAATACTTATCAATCGCCGCAAGAAGGTTTTCTGTATCATGAATATCAATTCCACTTCTATAAATGATTTCCTTAATAATTGGCCGTGCCGTTTGGTCGTATACATAACTTGCCGTTTTCCTTTTTTCTTTATCATGTTCTACCTTAAATCTTTCAATTTGAATTTTGAAAGCCTCAAATATTGAAACAAATCTTTTTTCCTTTAAGTAAACTATACCTTGCGGCTCTTTAAATAAAGATTGACGAATGGACATCCACTTTTTCCCATTAGTTGGCACAACTTGCTTTACTAGCCTCTTTTCAAACAAAGGGATATCTTTTCTGTCTTTCAATTGTGTTCCTGCAGTATCTAAAATAGGTTCCCATTTTGTGTACAAGTTCTTAGGTTTATCAATTACTTTATTATAAGATTTAAAGGTTACAATAGTTTGCTCTAATTTTTCTTTTGCCTCTTTGGTAAATAATTCCCAAGGCAATGCAAAATCTCTAATCCCTTTTTTTACAAGTTTGGTTTTTGCTTCAAACCAATCTTTATCATTATCAGCGGCGCTAAGCGTATTTAAGTAACGGATATGTTCTCTTGTAGTTGCTGCAATAATAATGGCATCTAAGGCATGATGGCGATGGTCAATTCGCTTAGTATCTAAATCTGGGTTCTCAGGAATATGAAAATCAATATCATTTTCATCTGTTTTATTCTTTTGGATATAGGAGGCATTATTTATTTTTTCTAACCTTTCAAAACGGGGTTTTATAAGTTTCTTCCATTCTTTTTGTAATCCCCATTCTTTCTTTAATTCACTTGTTATAGAGCCGATAGTAAAAACAATTCCAACTTCTTTATTTTTTGCAATTGGATATAGTAACTCACTTATTTTTTTTGTAATGTAGCGAGTGTCGTTTATTTGACGGCTGATAAAGTCATCAGGGATTTCTGTTGCTAAAAGGTTTTGCAACTTCCTGCCTTTAAAAGTTCTTTTGCAATGCTCTACGTAAGATATGTAATCAAGTAGTTTATATTTTGTTCCTTGATATTCGCATCCGCCGTTTTTGCCTTTTATAAATATGGCTGCAAGGTCTTTATCTTTGGCTTTATTAACGCCTCTTTCGGAAATAACTAAATTATCGAAACTATCATTCTTTATTTTTGCTTTTGGTAAAACGTGTTCTATCTGATATTGGCCCTCATCGAATAATTTGCTAAGTGGGATAATGCGACCTGTATAAGGGGAAACGCATTTTTGGGTTAACCATAATGTGTATTTCTTTATTTCTGCTTTGGTAGGAATTTTAGTTTTGCCACCACTTTTAAAAAGCTCATTCAGTTCTGTATTTCCAACTCCTGATGTTGACTTCCAAATTCTAAACCTATCAATATCGGTTGGATTATTAGGATTTGGCTTTACTTCAAATCTTGCTTTTACTATTTCTTTTTCTGTAGTATGATCATTTGCATTTTCGTATTGTTCAAACTCTTCATTAAATAATTCTGTCAATACTTTTTTAATTCTATTCTTTTCCTCAAAATTATCGGTTGATTTATCTGTTGCTCTTTTCCTTTCTTTAGCGTTCTTTTTTAAATCCCTGCCCATCTCAATGTGTATCTCGTCAGGCTGTCCATATTTTTCCCAAATATCTTTTACAACAAATAATGTTTCTCTAATTACTTGTTCTACAACAGGATTTCGCAAACTATTGTTTGGTAGCTCTTCCATGATATTAAACTCTGAAGGTTCGGCGTATTTTCTATCATTACTTTTTTCTGAATGCCTGTCGTAAACTAAATAGCAAGCTTGGTAAGTATTTAAACCTGTAAGCAAATTCTTTTTATCAATAAAACTTTTCAGAAGTTGTTTCTGAACATCATCATCTGCTACTTCATGTATCCTTTTCGCATTGAAGTTAATATCCTTCAGTCTTTGAGATATTTCTTCGGCTCTTGTTTTTATCTTGTCAGTAACTTTTGCTTCATCAAAATGAATTCCACAACGCATTAAGGGCAATAATTTCTTAATTGCTTTCAAGGAATACGATGCGTATCTTTTTGTTACTTCTATATCTGGTGCAGATGCTATAGCTTCAGCGACTTTTAGAGGTAAGTTAAATGTTATTGCTTTCGCTTTACTTCTTTTGTTGTTCTCTCTCGTCAGCGCCTTGATGATTGCATCTTTAGATTTTTCTTGATCATTCAAACTGATAGAATAAGAGGTATTCCAAAGCCTATAAAATTGATCTTTATCATTTAAAATATTTTCTCCTTCAATTTCATAATTGATTTCTTTCTTTTTAAAAATCCTCCGGAAATATTCTTTTGTTTCATTGCCCTGCAACCGTTTTTCTTCACTAAAAAACATATTGATTTTATGTATTTCATTTTTTAGATTGCTATTTGGCTTATAGTGATTTATTTTATCGAAGATATTTTGCTGTGAAACTTCTTTTGAAGTGTCGAATAACTCAAATAATTTTTCTTTTGTCGTATCGTCAATAAAACTTTTTGTTACATCTACATCAACCTTTTCATATTCATCGATTATCGCACTTTTTTGAAGTATTTTAATATTGTGTATATCTTGCCATATTCTCATTTCCTGAAATTCTGGGCTTGATTTAGGAGCACACTTCACTCCATATATTTCGCCATCAATTCCTTTATGGCTTTCGTATTGACATTCACCTCTTGAGCCCTTTTGTGATTTTAAATCTCGCTGATAATAAATAATATCATCTGAAATCAGATGTAAAAGAGTGTTGCTTACTATCTCGTTTAGTTTAGGCTTTTGTCCTTTAGATTGGGTTCGATAAAGTTTTTCAGCAAGTTTCAGTAAAATATCTTTGTCGGTATTTATTCTTTTTAAGTCTTCATTTAGCTCCATTTGCTTGCTCCATATATCTTCTAACTCTTTCTTGTATTTTTTTCTATAAACGGCGTATTGTCTTATTTTAAAATCAGTTTTATTCTTTACACTATTCACTAAACCATTAAAAAAGTAAGTGCCTGGATATTCATCACCAATTTGATTGTCTTGCGCAGTAACGCATAAAGCCCAATCATCCTCTTCAGGTATTTGTGGATTATTTTGTACTATTCTCTTTGTACCATCTCTTTTGATTTCAATCTTTTCAGTAATTAAAAATGTATATTCTTTCTCTTCCCACTCTGGCTTTTTCTTTTTCTCAACAGTCCAAGGTTGTATTTTGTCATTGTAGGTAGTAATTTCAAATTTGTAATTTTTGTTTTTGTTAAACTCAAATGTTACTTGTTTAACAGATTTTATTTTTAATTTCTCCACCCATTTTCTTTCTTCAAAACTTTCATCTTTTAAATCTTTCCTGCTGCTTTTAAAACCCCTGCGCTGGTTCATCATATAGGTAATGCGGCACAATTCAGGGATAGAAATTTTCTCAGTTAATGCTTTCTTTCTCAGATAATAGATAATCCAATCTTCAGAAAAGGCTAATTCACCTTTCTTGTTTTGAGTGCCTAATAGTTTTGTAGCTTCTTCAATAGTAGCTTTTTCAAAAGGTAAATATTCGCTTATTCGAAATTTAAAGCCTTCTTCATTATTTATTTTCTTTTTAAAATTTTCGGGAAAACTTGCGTCTAACCAACCAAGTATTTTGAATACTTGAATCAAGCGTGTTCTCCGAAGTTTGTATCGTTGCTTTAATCTACGGCTTCCACGCTTTATTCTTCTTGAACCAGCTTTAGTTTCTGCTTTACTTCCTGCTTCCCATTTATTTAAATATTGTGCGTCTACTGGAACAATCCTGCTTCCAACCCATTCAATATTTCCTTCTTTGCCAAAATCAGC
>JANNEK010000135.1:0-3056 GCA_031378605.1 Chitinophagaceae bacterium
TAAAAAATATTACCGGGAGCTACAGAATTTTTTCACAAATCACGATGTCCTTTCTTCGTGAATCTCAGGGGCATATTTTCTTCGAACTTTAAGTGGTTAAAAGATGATTGCCAAGAAAGCACGAAGTTATTTTACAAAGCATTCCTGCCTTTTTTGTGTGAATGTATATTCGTCAACGTACACTTACCATAATTCTATTTTCACCGATGGAAAAAGCGATCCATCTGGCTAAGCTATGATGTATTCAACTTTCGAATTTATGACGAACAGGATGTACAGCTATTGACGTAAATTCGTAGTATGAAAATAGCACTGGCTCAACAAAACTATCATGTCGGCAATTTTGAAAGCAATACCAGAAAAATTATTGATGCTATTGAATTATCTAAAAAGAAGGGAGCCGACCTGGTAGTATTTACAGAATTGTCGGTATGTGGTTACCCACCAAGAGACTTCCTGGAGTTTAAAGATTTTATCAATCAATGTTACGAGTCAATAGAAAAAATCAAAGAATATACTACCGACATTGGTGTTATCATTGGTGCCCCTGCAATTAATCCGGATGCGGCTGGCAAAGATCTTTTTAATGCAGCCTGGTTTCTGTACCAGGGAAAAGTATTGGGTACCGCTTATAAAACCTTATTGCCAAATTATGATGTGTTTGATGAGTATCGTTATTTTGAACCGGGTTATAGCTGGCAGGTCATTGAATTTAAAGGCAAGCGAATAGCACTTACCATTTGTGAAGATCTCTGGAACCTTGGTGATAATCCGTTATACAGGGTTTGTCCAATGGATAAATTGATCAACCAACAGCCCGAGTTAATGATTAATATTTCTGCTTCTCCGTTTGATTACGATCACGACGACGATCGCAAAGAAATTATTAGAGCAAACTCCTTGAAATATCAATTGCCAATATTTTATTGCAATGCAGTAGGGTCTCAAACAGAAATCGTATTTGATGGAGGTAGTTTAGTAATGGATGCCCGGGGATATCTTGTTCATGAAATGAAATATTTTGAAGAAGATTTGTTGGTAGCAGATCTTGATGAAGTACTTCATAATAATTTTCAAAAAGAAAAAGTGCTGCAGCGGGCGCTGGATAAAGATATGCGCGTTTCAAAAATAGCAGATCCTGAAAAAATTATTGATTACCTGGTAGCTGAAAAAAATGTACGGGAAATATACCAGGCACTTATCTTGGGCATCAAAGATTATTTTAGTAAGATGGGTTTTGTGAAAGCAATTCTTGGATCATCGGGGGGTATTGATAGTGCGGTTACGCTGGCACTTGCCTGTGAGGCCTTAGGAAACGAGAACGTAACGGCGATACTGATGCCTTCACCCTATTCTTCGGGCCATTCCGTTACAGATGCAGAAAAACTCAGTAAAAATTTGAATAATCCATATCATATAATTCCCATTAAAAATATTTATGAATCCTTTCTTGAGGAGTTGAAGCCGATTTATAAAGACCTTCCTTTTGGTTTGGCTGAAGAAAATATTCAAAGCAGAACCAGAGGAAATTTACTAATGGCAATTGCCAATAAATTTGGATATATACTTTTGAATACTTCCAATAAAAGTGAACTGGCAACTGGTTATGGAACCTTGTATGGAGATATGGCGGGAGGGTTAGGCGTATTGGGTGATGTATACAAAATGCAGGTATATGCATTGGCAAAATACATCAATCGAAATAGTGAAGTTATTCCGCAACATATTATTGATAAAGCGCCATCGGCTGAGTTGAGACCCGATCAAAAAGACAGTGATAGTTTGCCTGAATATAATGTATTAGATAAAATACTGTATCAGTATATTGAAAGAACGCAAAGCCCTAAAGATATTATTGCGCTTGGCATTGACGAAAAACTGGTTAATAGAATTTTAAAACTGGTAAATACCAACGAGTATAAGCGAAATCAATTTTGTCCAATCATTCGTGTTAGTTGCAAAGCTTTTGGTGTTGGCAGAAGGGTACCCATTGTTGGGAAGTATCTTTCTTAATAGGTAATAAAGTGTAAATAATCCAGGATTAGTAGGTGTACCTGGTGTTATGGTAAGTGTAAGTTGACGTATATCTATTCTCATAAAAAGGATAGGAGAGCTTCGTAAAATAACTTCGTGCTTTCGTGGCAATTATCTTTTAACCACTAAGCGTTCGAAGAAAATATGCCCCAAAGATTTACGAAGAAAGGACGTCGTGATTTGTGAAAAAATTCTGTAGCTCTCGGTAATAAAAAATAATTACGTCAGAATAGATTTAACTTAACACTAGTAATCCTGTTTAAACGATAGTTGATTTCGAACCTAAGAAATTAAATCTTAAAATCCTTTAATGCTTCATCTCAACAATAACATTTACGGTAGCAGGGGCACCAATATTTATTTCCTTTATAAAATCAAGTTCGGTACTCGTTAATTTTTGAATGGTTACGTCACCGCTAATGCCGGTTAATATAACTGTAGGAAAATTAATGACTGTTTCACCATTTTTAAATGACCAGGTAAAAGGAGATGTTTGCGGATTACCTGCATCACATTTAAGAGGACCTTCATCCAACGTACCCGTTCCATCACTTTTAAACGTAAGGGTATTGTCTTTATCACAATCACCTACATAACCTGGAGGCAATGGAGTTTCTGCAATGCCATCTTTATTGATATCTAATCCGGCGTTATCATATTTCCAGGTGGCACTGGCGAGTAATTCGGTTCTTGTTGGTGCCTTCGTATCGTTTTTGCCACAGCTCCCAAGTACTAGCGTGATGGCGAAGAACGAAAATTTAAAAAGATGTTTCATAATAATTGGTATTAATAATCTGACTCTGAACCCAACTAAAACTATTCTATAGGTATTTTATTGTTCCCTGACGAAGAACCTATTTTCCCTTTTAACAGGCCTTTTGTCCATTTGGCAAGCATCTTGCAAAGACTTTGTTCGTATTTTCGGGGCTAATTTATTGCTATTCATTCTTTAATAAACCAATTAGTAACGTTATGGTGCTTACCGCAGATGATATTCGTCAGCTCAATGAAAAAATTCAACA
>JANNEK010000151.1:0-48858 GCA_031378605.1 Chitinophagaceae bacterium
TAAAGAAAAGCTATCCGGCGATGTTTTATTACTGGACTATTTTTAAACACGTTTGATGATATGATACGAGCCGTATGAAGTGAGAGCTTCACGTACGGTTCTGTGAGAAGCTTGGGGTGAAACTCCCCTTGCTTACTCGGCCATGTAAAAAGTAAGCCTGGCGCAAACGTCTCGCTTGTACCTTACTGAAATAATCTTTAATTTGGCTGCATGAGCAGGAAGTATAAGTTTGGCGATAAAGACAAATTTTATTTTATCAGTTTTTCGGTTGTATATTGAATTGATTTGTTTGTACAATTGATGGCCAGGCGAGACGATTGCTCCAGATGGGGTCCGAAAAGAAATGACCAATAAAGAAGTTATATACTTAGTGCCTAAAAATCATATTGCACACATACAAGTCAGTTAGGAGATAAACTGCTGAAATAGTAATTACTTACAAAATGTACACATGCCATCGCAAAACAAAAAATGGTCAATAAAAACTATAGAATGAAATAGTGCGTTCACTATATATTCTGTTGTATCTATTGACCATT
Source organism: Chitinophagaceae bacterium (assembly GCA_031378605.1). Lineage (GTDB taxonomy): Bacteria > Bacteroidota > Bacteroidia > Chitinophagales > Chitinophagaceae > Endoryza. The sequence continues at coordinate 540 of JANNEK010000151.1, forward strand.
ATTTATTGACAATTCACTTATTCACTTTCTTAATCTGTAAATCTTCCTCCTGCATTGATCCACGCAGTAATTTTATCTCGATCGCCCTGCGGCAATGCTCCGGTAGGAGGCATAATGCTTGGACTACCATCAATCGCTCTTGCTTTTACACGGTCTTTATTCAATACAATATTACAATCAACCGAAAAATTGATACCACCTGCCGGGCTGCCACCAGTATGACAGGTAGCTACCGCACAATTGTTTTGAATGATGGTACGGGCCGCAATAAACAAAGCACCTGCTGATAACGGATTAACGGTAATGCTTGTATTTTTTACACAACCAGTTCCGTTCTTAACATTCACCGTATGATTTCCTGAAGAAATATTATTAAAAATATTAGAGGCCTGGAAAGGACCTGCATCCACACTAAAGGTAAGATTGGTACTACCTGCACCAGTAGCCGTAACAACACCGCTCGGTGCGCAGGGATCAGAATTTGTTGAAGTGGCGCTTATGGTAAGAGTAACTCCCACACAAGGATCTGTTTCATTTACTGTAAAGGATCCGCTGCCGGTACAACCCTTGCTATCTTTCGCCACCACAGTATGTGCACCTTTTGCCAGATTCGCAAAAGTTCCTGACGATTGAAATGCTCCTCCATCAATACTAAAGGTAGAAGAACCTGAACCTCCGCTTGCAGTTGCGGCAATACTACCCGTTGATGCACCGGCATCCGTATTGGTAGTGGTAGCGGTTACGGTAATCGTAACTCCGGCACAGGGATTAGCAGGCGGGGCGTCGGATTTACTACAGGCATAAAATACAATACCTAAAATAAGTACAACTGAAAAAATTTTCAAAAAAGCAACAAATTGTTTCTTCATAATCAGTAATTTTCTTTTAGTACGTTTAATAGCCTGTATGGGTTGTCTGCTTATTTTTTAAATACGGGCCTATATCTTATACCAACTAGTATGCCATAACTGCTGATATCCATTTTTCCAAAACCAGTTCCGCTTAGGGGTAATTTTAAATAAGGCTCTCCCTGTATTAACAAGGACCGATTTAGCTTTTTTTCAAACCCGGCTGACAGGTTAATAATTTTTAGCCAATCGTTTTGTTGAGAGCTCGTTTTCCAATCCTTCGTTAAAATAGTTGGATTGGCATTATTATTTTTATAGCTATAGGTATACGCTTGTTTACGCATAATGTAAGAAGAAATACCCGTGCTTGCAAACCAGGTGATCGTTGGTTTCATACTTATATTGTAACGCACATTCAACGGAATATCCCACATATCACAATTTCCTTTTAAGGAATTAAGTTTTACATAGGTGGTCCAGTAATGAAGCGGTGGATGAAAATCCTTTCCCATCGCGGAATAATTCTTTTTAGTAATGGTAAAGCCGGTATTAACCGACCATCTTTTTGATAAACTATAGGATACCTGCAGTCCGATATTGAATCCTGGTTTATTATTACCCGTGCCGCGAATACGACTGAAATCTATTCCGGTAAATAACCCAAATGCAAAACGATTGGTAAGTGGTTTTTTGTTGGAATTTTTTTTAGAAGGAGGAGCAGCAACTACAGGAGCATTTTCTAAAGAATCGGTTGCGGCTCCGGGTTTGCCTGAAGCAATCGTTGATGGCTCAACAATCGCCGTAGAATTATTTAATGGTGGATTTGTATTTTTTTCTTTTACAACTTGTTTTGTATCCACATTGCCAGATTCGTTATTATTCTCAGTTGTTTTATTCGAAGGCTGCTCATTCGTTACATCAATGTTTGTTGATTTTTTATTTTTTGCAATAAATTTATCTTGTTTTTTAACCGCTGAAAATTGTACAGATATTGCCTGTTTCTTTATTCTTTTTTCCGATAGGGTTTTAGAAACAAGGTTGCTCAATGGAAACGGTTTGTTTGTGCTTATTGAAGTTGACGCCAAACCTGTTGCTTTTTTTATTTCCTGATTTGACAGGGTAGGAGGGATTGAAGAGGAAACGATTTCAGCTTCAGGAACGAACTTGTTTTTGTTTGCAATCGTTTCTCCTGTTTTTACTTTTGTATTATTAATAACTTGATCAGTTGATTTACTAAGATTTTTTTCAGTTACAATTTCAGATTTTTTGTTCTCGGGAATATTAATAGAAGTATTATTATTTATTTTGGTTGATTTTTTTTCAGCAAGCATCCATACCAATCCACTGCCACCAGCTAACAGGAATAAAAAGAAGATCCACAAAAAGCGTTTTCTATCCTTTTCTTTTTTTAAAGGAAGCTCAATATTGAGCCGGTGTTCAAGTTGCTCCCAGCCCGATGTGCTCTGGCCCACATCAGATTGCTCCGCTGCTTCCCTGCTTAATCGGTCAAGGTCATTATCAGATAGGGGATACATAAATATTGAAATTCGATTTGTTTAATAATAATTTTCTAAGGTTATCTCTTGCTTTTGAAAGGTTTGATTTAGAAGCTCCCACTGAAATCCCTAATTTTTTTGATATCTCTTCATGTGATAATCCTTCAATCACAAATAAATTAAACACCGTTCGATAGGAAGGTGATAACAAGCGGATAGATTCAAGAATTTCTTTGAACGACAAAACATCCATTCCATTTTCTCCATTTGTAGGAAGATTTTCTGATTCAGTATTCAGTGTGTGCCCATTTACCGACGACTTTTTCTTTCGGTAATGATCGATACAGGTGTTTACTAAAATCCGTTTGAACCATCCTTTCAGGGATAGCAAAGTATCTTCCTGCCGAAATTCATCGAACAACTGTATATTTTTGAAAAGTTTAATAAAGGCTTCATTCATCAATTCTTCAGCTTCTTCTTCCCTATTACAATAGCGGTAACAAATTTTCATAGCAAAGCCACGAAGCAGGTAATACAACTCCTTCTGGGCATTGCGATCATTTTGACGGCAACCCAGCAGCAATGCACTTATTTTCGAATTGTCTGTAAGCAAGGGTGTTGGTTTTGGCGTATCAATACGCTCCGAAAAAGTACAAATTTTCCGCCTGGAACACTCTAATTACGTTTGTGAATTAATATTGGTTGCTTTTTGTGGAGGTTTTAGAGCTAAAAACCCTTCAAAATAGAAGCAGGCGGACTGCCAATTAAACTAATATCAGCTTTAATAAACGCCTGCACCTGGAGATGAGTTTTTTGAGCCAATATGCCCAGTACTTTCAACTCATAAAGTTTTCCATTCGTATTCATCCAGGTGGTTATGGGCTGATTCAATCTTGATTCAATCAATAATTTATTTTTTTGAATGAGAGCGGCAATATCAAATACCGTCTGATTTTTTAACTGCTTCATTATCTTTTTTCTAAAAAGGCTTTTGGCCATGTTTACCAAAATATCTTTTGTGTCAATTGAAAAATTAATATCAGGCATCGCTATTACTTGTAAAGCGGTATCTAAAACAGGGGTTCCGCTAAGGTGCAATACTCCTTTTCTATTTCCTGTAAAAGCAACATCAATCATAAGTTTACCATTGTTTTCTCCTCCAATTGTTATCTCCTTAATTACAAAAGTTCTACCATCTGCCTCAAATGGTTTATTGCGTAAACTATCGTTCAGTAATTGATTAAAGAATTTGTATTCATAAACTGCATCGAGGTAAGTATTAACGCCTGTATTGTTCAGGTTGTTGGTAATAGGTGGAATTTTTGCGTTTGTAACAAGCCGCACACTATCCGAAGAAAAAGCAGGAGTGCCGGTAAAACCAATAGACAACAACAACGTATCATTAACTGAATTAAATCGGCCGATGCGCAATTGTGTTGGATTAAGATTTAGAAAACCATAATGGCTAACAGGCATTACCCTGCTTCCTCCATTTCTAAATTGTTGCAATAAAGAATTGTTGTTAAGTGCTTGTACAAACCGATCAAATACCTGGCAATAGTTATCAACCGATGCTTTTATGCTATCTGCAATCAATGAAGTAATATCCGTTTGTAAAACCGTAACCTCGCATTTGTCGATAGCTGTTGAACTTTCGAGACGGGTAGTAGTTCTTAATTGGTGATTCGGCAAAAATTCTAACAAAGATCCGATGCTTAGATCAATTTTTCGGAATGGTTCATTACCAAAACCACAACTTCCACCTACCCACGGAGAAACCTGTTTATCAAAGGCACAAATTCGTTTACTACCAGCAATCTGATAATTCCCACGAAAGCCAATGCTTACTTTGTTATTGATACAATTAAAAGTAAAGGGCGAACGAATAAAACGGTACTTGTACCGAAAATCACAGGAGCTTTCGGTATAGGCTGGCCATTTTTCATTGGTAAATTCCTTTGTGCTGGTTGAATCCATCACGGTTAACAGCGGGCGCATATATACTTTGATAGGGATATTAATTTGTGATGAAGGCAATGCCGGTAAAAAACGAACAGGTGTTTCTGTATGCATTGCTTTTTTGCTGCTGCTGCAACCAACAGTAAGTGTAATGATAAACGCAAAAATTCCGGAATAATACTTCATGTTGTTCAATTAAGAAATAAACGATCAAATATCCTCTTTTCGCATGAAAATGGTTGTAAAGAGTTATTAAATCTTTGTTTGTGGGCTCGTTTGGTTTAGTCATTTAATTTATTTTTGTTTCCTATGGAATCTTCTTACAAAGCAACCTATATCAACGACAAAGGCCAACGGTTTCCGGCAGTTATATTTATTTCATCAGTTACCCTTACTATTCGTTATGTAAACGAATCAGGCGAACAACAGGATTTGAATTGGCTTGCCGAAAAAATTCAATCCTTTGAGCAAAATTCAACCGGTGCTATTCTTTTTTATCCAGGCTTTTCGGTTAAACCAGAGCAATTGATGATTCAGCAGCCGGAATTAATTATTGCAATTCAGAAAAAATTCAGAGGTTATAAGTTTATGGGCGGTCTTTACCATCACACTATTGGTAAAACGCGTAATAAAATTATTTTGATACTTAGCTTTTTAGTTTTGTTGCTTGCTTCCTTATATATATGGATTCTTCCATGGTTTGGTGAACGGGTAGCTATGAATTTTTCTAAAGAATATGAGATGAAACTTGGAGAGCAAATGTATAGCAGTACCATTAGTACGTTAAAAGTGGATAGTACAAAAACACGTATAATCAATAGTTTTTTCAGGGAATTAGATTACAAGCTTGATTATCCCATAAGCATTACCGTGGTAGAATCAAAGGAAGTAAATGCCTTTGCTATTCCAGGTGGGCATATTGTTGTATACGATGAAATTCTTGAAGGAATGAAAACACCGGAGGAATTAGCTGCTTTACTTGCGCATGAAGCGTCCCATATAACAAAAAGACATTCCCTTCGCGCTATTTTTCGCGGGCTTTCAAGGCAAATGTTCCTGCTCCTGTTAGTTGGAAGCGATGCGGGCATCGTTGGATTTTTGGCTGAAAAGGCTGATGCTTTAAAAGGATTGCAATATTCGCGGGCATTGGAAACCGAAGCAGATAATAATGGTATGCAATTAATGTATAATAGCAAAATTAATGCAGCGGGTATGTTAAGATTGATGGAACTGCTGCAAAAGGAAACAACTGGAAAAGAACCTGCTGTTTTTTTAAGTACCCATCCGGTATTTAAAGACAGGGTTGAAAATATACAGCGACAACTAAAAAAATATCCGGTAGAAGAGGAAAATAGTATCGCAATAAAAAAACTATTTCATGATTTATACGAAGAATGGTAAATTTCAGTATAGTACCTGTATATTTCTTGAAATTGGAAAGTAATTGAAATGCGTTAAACAGGTATAAAACCTTTCAGGCATCAATGAAATAGTTCAGGCATGAATGAATTTAGTTATAAAATTCAGTGAGTATTCATCCTTGCTGCTTGCTTATTATTATTTTTTGATTAGTATATGTGCTTAGCTTAGTGTCTTGGTATTGTATTTCGGTATTTATCTTCAATCATTACTTACTTTCATAATAAAACAACAGCATATGAAATTCATTTTTTTTGTATTGATAATACTTGCCAGCGCAACAATGATGGCCCAGTCCAATTCCGTTGGTATTTTTCCGGACCATGCTGATATTGGAAATCCGAAATTGAAGGGTTCTGTACTATATAACGACGACCAGTCTTATTCATTAAAGGCGGGTGGATACAATATTTGGTTTGGCCGCGACGAGTTTCATTATGCTTATAAACAGATGAAAGGTGATTTTATTCTTACTGCCAATATGAAATTAGTCGGAAAAGGTGTTGATCCCCACAGGAAAATTGGATGGATGATACGGTCAGGCTTAGGTGAAGATGCGGCCCATATAAGTGCTGTGGTTCATGGAGATGGTATGACTGTTTTACAATGGAGACGCTTGCGTGGTGCATTTATGCGGGATCCAGAGGACGAATTATTTTCCAGGAAAACCAATGTTGAAATTGTTCAATTGGAGCGTATTGGGAAAATGTTCATTATGCGTATTGCAAATGCCGGGGAACCTTTGCAGGAAATAGGACGAACAGATGCGATTGATATGCCAGAGGAAGCGATGGCCGGGTTAATTATGTGCAGTCACAATGCGGATGTATTGGAAGAAGGTATCGCCTGGAATGTTCGAATCGAATCTACTGTGCCGGACAATTATAACGGCTACCAGGATGGGATATTAATGAGCCGCCTTGAAACGATAAATGTATTTGACGGAAGACGGCGAATAGTGTATGAAGACAAAGGAAGATTTGAAGCACCCAATTGGATGAAGGATGGCGCTAATCTATTATTCAACCAGGGGGGCCTGATTTATAAAGTACCCGTTAAGGGTGGTGTGCCTCAAAAAATAAATACAGGTAATGCTGCCCGTAATAATAACGATCATGTACTTTCTTTCGATGGAAAAATGCTTGCTATTAGCAGTCATAGAGAGGGAATGACCGGCGGTGGCAGTACCGTTTATTACGTTCCTGTATCAGGTGGTGATCCGGTATTGGTAACCGATAGTACTCCATCCTATTTGCATGGATGGAACCCTAATGGGAAAGAACTTGTATATACGGCCCAGCGAGTCAGCAAAGCACCTGGTTATAATATTTATAAGAAAACAATTGATGGTGGCCCGGAAGTACAACTTACGTTTAATTCAAAGGGGCTCGCCGATGGCCCTGAATTTTCTCCAGATGGTAAATGGATTTATTATTGTGATACCCGTACAGGTACGATGCAGATATGGAGAATGAAACCCGATGGAAGCGGTAATGAGCAACTAACCTTTGATGAATACAATAATTGGTTCCCGCATATTTCACCCGATGGTAAATGGATGGTGATTTTATCTTTTCCAACAACCGTAAATCCCGGTGATCATCCTTTTTATAAGCGGGTAATGCTTAGGATGATGCCCGTTAATGGAGGGTCACTTAGAGTAATTGCTTATTTATATGGTGGGCAGGGAACCATTAATACACCAAGCTGGAGCCCCGATAGTAAACAGGTTGCTTTTGTAAGTAATAGCGGACCCGCAATTAAATAAAAAGGAAAAGTTGGTTAAGAAGCGATTGATGATGGGATTCAACAATTAATCACCTTATTATAATTGTGGTTCCTTTTTTCACAATCAATTGTTTGGTATCCCGATCAATATATTGAAGGATCCAAACAAATGTTCCGGTAGGTTGTTGCTTACCATTGATAGTTCCATCCCATTTTTTGGTCCAATCTTTTGTTTCATAAACAAGTTGTCCAAAGCGATTAAATACCCTGAATATTAAGTTATCGGCTTTATATGCGTTTAATGGATACAGGTAGTCATTTTTTCCGTCGTTATTGGGAGTAAATGCATTGGGTACAGCAATACGGCAGGTATTGACCGCCTTTATTTTTTGAGAAATTGTATCCAAACAGTTGTTATCGTTTCGAACAATTAATCTTGCAGTATAAAATGTTTCCCTGGTAGAAGTTGGGGCATTGTATTTCTGTGGAGGTGGATTTTGTAAAATACTAGTAAACCCGTTACCAAAATCCCAGTTCCAGAATCTAAGCTTTCCAATACTTTTATCAGTAAAGGTGGCGAGATCTTCAGGGCACACTACCTCCGGAAATTGAAACTGTGCTTTCAATTCATTATCTAAGTTGATGGTTACTGTAGCTGAATCTGTGCAAACGCCATTCGAAACCTTAAGTTTTAGTTGTTTTTGTCCGAATATGGTGTAATAAATAGTCTGACTTCTCTGAGAGCCGATGGAGGTATTGTTTGAAGTCCAGAGCCAGCTATTCACTCCATTGCGTCCATCATGCAAAAGAGTTACCGTATCTACTTTGCAACCCAACACAACCTGGTAAATGAAATCAGCAGATACAGTATCTTTTACAACGAAGTTTATAAATGAACCAACTGGTGTTTCCAATCCACAATCATCAAATAATGTATTACCATCACTGCCCCTTTGCAACCTCAATTGGTAAATACCTCCCAGTTGAATAGGTTGTGATAGTTTTACCTGTATAATTTTACTACCAGTAACTGAAGTTGCGCAATTACCACTTGCGGCCGATATGTTTATGTTAGACGGACCGGTCAAAATAAAATCACTTCCATTTGCTGCAATCGAGGAACAATTAATGGGTCTTTTAAAAACAAGTTGCAACTGGTCTGGCGCACATACTACTGCTGTTAGGCTATCCATGGGCGTTGGTTGTATCGGAAAAACAGTAAATGAAACGGATTCACCAGGTGTTATATTTCGTTTGCAATTATCCAGTAAGGTATTTCCATCAATACCATTTTTTATTGTGATTGTATAGTTACCGGGAGTTAATAAGCCGTTCATAGTAAGAATCACAGAATCCATATCAAAACTGCTGCTGCATCCAAACCCGGTAGCCGCTACAATAGTGCCATTTGCAGGCGAAATTGAAAAATCACTTCCATCGGCAGCAAGGCTATTGCATTTCATTTTCTTGTTTAATTTTATACCAATCTGAGTACCTCCGCAACCAGACAAAGCGCTATTTAATTTTGGTATTGTAGGATCCGTTATGCTGGCAGTTCCTCCACCAAAAGAAAGTTTATAACCTTTTTGTGATTGGCTAAAATTAGTAAGCAATAGCAAGTATTCATGGCCAACGATTAGGTTTGGCATCGCACTGAAATTGGAATAAGTAGGGCCGGCGCAATTAATTAATCCATTACCGGTGGCAGAGGCACCTGTGGTACCCGGATTACTTGACCAATTGCAGGCTACAAACAAGGAAGCATTTGTAAATACCTCATTAGGATTTTTTCCCGTTATATCAAAAATTTGCCAATCATAATCGTTGTCAATTTCAGTGGGGGTCACTTTAAAACCCAACGTTCCCGCAGAAAAACAGGTGAATCTATACCAAAAAGGAAAAATATCTGAATAACCTGCATTATCCCGGCAGGGTACAGGAATGGGTGTTCCGCCACACATTGGAACATTAGTTTGACTGAATGTATCTACTCCACATACAGGGAAGGCCGTGGAGGGAGTTTGGCCCAACGTTGTACAAACCTGTGAATGAACGGTTAGCGCGGATATCAAACTAATTAAAATAGAAATACTTATTCTTACTGCCATAGTGTATTGACCAGTTAAATTATTGGTTCGCTGCAAAAACGATAAAGATAATCTTGTATACGATGATACCAAACAAGAACGTTTGGGTGCGAAATAGATTATTAATGATGCAATATTTCTATTACATGTCTTTTTATAGATGCTGAAATTTTTTCTATAGGCAGATCATTTTCATCCCCTCCAAATGGATCTTCTATTTCTTCAGCGATCAATTCTAAACTTGCCAATACATAAAAAATAAAGGTAACCACCGGAATGACCCAGAACCCAAGACTGAAAACAAAACCAAAAGGCATCGTAAGAATGTAGGTGAAAATAAATTTTTTTACAAATACACTATGCGAAAAAGGAATAGGCGTATTCTTAATACGTTCACAGCCACCACAAATATCGGAGAATGATTGCAGTTCATTATTTAGCGTAATTAATTCATCTCCGCTTATTTTTCCTTCTTTTTTCAAACGATAAATTCGTTGTGCAATGAAGGAAGTAATTTGATTGGGTACATGTTTGTTTTTATCGAACCCTGCTAATTCAGGATGTTCGTTGGCATCAAGTGCAAGCCTGGTCGTTTCAAGCGCAAGATGATTTTTTAATACACTTGCAAACAATGGGATCATTCGGGAAAAAAATTTTCTGTTCACTTCATCTTCGGGGCTCAATAATGCGTTTAGTTTAATAGCAAGGCTTCTGCTATTGTTAACCAACGCTCCCCATAATTTTCTTCCTTCCCACCAACGGTCATAAGCTGTATTGGTACGAAATACTAATAATAATGATAATACAAAACCCAATAATTGATGCAGAATCGTAAGGTTGCTGATATAACTGCCCTTTGATAATTTCCAATAATTTAATTCAAGATAGGCGACTAATGCAGAGTAGGCGGCAATGGCTACCATAAAAACGATTAACTTTCTAAGCGTGTCACCTTTGTGGAAACGAAAAATAAAATTGAACCAATCTTTAGGATTGTATGAAATCATAGCGTTATAATAATAAAGATTTTTTAATGATTTGATTCCTTATGGTCTCTAAAATAAAAAACGGCTATCGTTATTACTTTGGCCGTTTTTTATAAGCAGGATAGAAAAGATTATGCTTTACCAATCTGGCTACGTATGATATTCAATGCACCTCCTGCTTTAAACCATTCTATTTGTTGTTCATTATAGGAATGATTAACCATAATCGTTTCGGTTGAACCACCGGCATGATGCAATACCATCTCCAGCGGTTTTCCGGGTGTAAAATTAGTGAGTCCAATGATATCTATCGTGTCGTCCTCTTGAATCTTATCATAATCATTTTTATTAGAAAACGTAAGTCCGAGCATTCCCTGCTTTTTTAAATTTGTTTCATGGATACGCGCAAAACTTTTTACCAGTACAGCACGAACACCGAGATGACGGGGTTCCATAGCCGCATGTTCCCTTGAGGAGCCTTCTCCATAATTTTCGTCACCCACTACAATTGTTCCAATACTAGCTGCTTTATAGGCGCGTTGTGTTTTTGGAACGGTACCATATTCACCGGTTAGTTGATTTTTTACTTTATCCGTTTTCTCATTATAGAAATTTACAGCACCAATTAGCATGTTGTTACTGATATTATCAAGGTGTCCGCGAAACTTTAGCCAGGGTCCAGCCATAGAAATATGATCGGTAGTACATTTCCCTTTTGCTTTTATCAGTAGTTTCATTCCTTTCAAATCGATTCCTTCCCAAGCCTGAAAAGGATCCAGTAATTGAAGTCGTTTAGAAGCAGGATCAACAATTACACTTACGTTGCTTCCATCAACAGCAGGCGCCTGAAAGCCCGCATCTTCTACAGCAAATCCTTTTGGTGGTAATTCAAAACCAGTTGGAGGATCTAGTTTTACTTTTTCTCCTTTTTCATTGATTAAAGTATCTGTTAAAGGGTTGAAATTTAAATCGCCTGCAATTGCCAATGCGGTTACTAGTTCGGGTGAGCCAACAAAAGCGAGTGTATTCGGATTTCCATCGGCACGTTTTGCAAAATTTCGATTAAACGAGTGCACGATTGTATTGCGTTCTTGTTTTTCGGCTCCCATTCGATCCCACATGCCAATACAGGGTCCGCAGGCGTTAGCGAACACCGTTGCACCAATTTTATCGAAGGCATCAAGAAATCCATCTCTTTCAATGGTAAATCTTACTTGCTCACTTCCCGGGGTAATGGTGAATTGAGATTTTAACTTCAATCCTTTTTCGGTAACTTGTTTTGCTAAACTAACAGCCCTGCTGATATCCTCGTACGAAGAATTTGTACAGCTTCCAATTAATCCAAATTCTATTTTTGTTGGCCAATTATTTTTAGCCGCCTCTTCTTTCAATTTAGAAATAGGTGTTGCCAGGTCTGGTGTAAAAGGACCATTCAGATGTGGTTCCAGTGTAGACAAATCAATTTCTATTAGTTGATCAAAATAGGCCGCTGGATTCGCATATACCTCAGGGTCTGCTGTAAGATGTTCTTTTATTCCATCGGCTAATTTGGCTATTTCTGCGCGGCCTGTTGCCTGAAGGTATCTATTCATACTTTCATCATAACCAAAAGTTGAAGTGGTTGCGCCAATTTCGGCACCCATATTACAAATTGTTCCTTTGCCGGTACAACTCATACTGGTTGCACCTTCTCCAAAATATTCAACAATAGCCCCGGTACCTCCTTTAACAGTAAGAATGCCGGCAACTTTTAATATTACATCTTTCGGAGCAGTCCATCCGTTTAATTTGCCTGTAAGTTTGATACCAATAAGTTTTGGAAACTTTAATTCCCAGGGAAGGCCCGCCATCACATCACAAGCATCAGCTCCACCAACGCCGATCGCAACCATACCTAATCCACCAGCGTTTACTGTATGACTATCCGTACCAATCATCATACCACCTGGGAATGCATAATTTTCTAATACCACCTGGTGAATAATACCTGCACCCGGTTTCCAAAATCCAAGTCCATACTTATTAGATACTGAAGCGAGAAAATCAAAAACCTCCTTACTTTCAGTTACTGCTTTGCTAAGATCAATTTTGCTGCTTGTTTTAGCCATTATCAGGTGATCGCAATGAACGGTAGAAGGTACCGCAACTTTTGGACGGCCGGCCTGCATAAATTGTAGCAGGGCCATTTGGGCTGTTGCATCCTGCATAGCTACACGATCGGGCGCAAAATCAACATAGCTATTACCTCTTTCAAAGGCTTGAACAGCATCGCCTTGCCAAAGATGGGTATATAATATTTTTTCAGAAAGGGTAAGAGGCCGCCCGGTTATTTTACGCGCAGCGGCAATGCGTTCCGGGAATTTTGCGTAAACCGTCTTAATCATTTCAATATCAAAAACCATAATAGATGCGTTTAAAGAGTGATCTAAGTAATTTGTGCGTGTGGCAAAATTATTGAAATATTATGGAAGGTTATTAACAGAATGCTTTCTCTTTTGAGTAATTTTTTTAATTTAGCAGTATGAACAGGTTTCGTTATTATATCGAATGGCAGATTTTTGGAGTGTGTTCCTCAATAGGGGAGAAACTGGGCATTGCAACTTCCCGGATAAGAACCTGGTTTGTTTACATTTCATTTTTAACCATGGGCTCTCCGCTCATTGTATATTTTATTCTTGCATTTTGGATGAATATAAAACGATACATTCTTTCTTTCCGGCGCAATCCTTTGAAGTATCAATAAAATACCCACTGTTTTTTACCATTTTATAAGGGCTAAACCCATTTGGTTTTGTTGAGTATCTGCGTATAAAGTTATTAGTGAGTGATCGTCTACAAGCACCGCATTTTTTTTATAAAACATCATGGGAGCCCCCGCCTTTCCAACGGCATGTGCAATTGTTTTTCCCTGAGGCTGAAATACCTGACTCAGGAGATAGGGAATATTTTTATTATTCATTTCATAATTCAAAAGTCCAACGGTGTTGGGTACCGGCAAAATAATCACATTGGAAAAAGCCGTTCCGGGTATGTATAAATTTTGTACCCAGTTCTTCCAGGTAGTGCTATGCGTTGAATCTATTGTAAAAATTACCGACTTATAATCAAGTGTTTTATTCATTGCCAGAATATCCCAACCCTGTGTGAGATTAGTAGTTTGAAAAGGTGGATTATTTTGTGTATTTGAATTTTGAAGTGAATTAATAGTGTTTTGCGAAAGGTTTTGAATATCCTGCGAAGAACGGTTTCTGTTTGTATTGCTAAGAGATCGATCAGTTGAACCACGGTTAGAGCTTCTTGGGGGATACCTCGCAGAATTTACTAATCCAGGATTGTTGCTTTGGGTAGTTGAATTATTGGTTTGATTAAGCCCCTGGCGAAAAGCAGCACCCGTATTTCCATTCGTATTATATTCCTTTTGTCCAAATAAAGAATTAGTGAATAAATCCGTGAGAAGTGTAACACTTCCGTTTTCAGCAATATGAAAATAACGGGCTTGCATACCTTTTAAAACGTCGGCGGTCGAAATGCCATAGATGCGGCTCTTTAATGCTCTTTTAAATCCTTTCTCAAAAGGCATGAACATTACAGTATCAGGTGTTTTGTTGCCAGGGGTAAGAAAGATAGTCATAGCTCCATCTATTTCCTTCTCATAAAAATTATAATAAAGCCCTCCGAGTACCAATTGATTTTTCTGATCGTACCATTCCATCAAAAATTCAGAAGGTTTATTTTCTTTTAAATACATTTCAGTAACCAGGGGAGCTGAGTTTTTAAAGGAGGTTTGGTAAATCCTTAATGTAGTTCCTACCCGGTAATTGGATGGCTTGTCATAAAATGGAAAAAAAAGAACTCCATGATTATTTAGGATTGGGATGCCAGTTGTTTCAAGTTCTGTATTGAAGGGGATATAGAAACTGATGGAACCTATTGATTGTCCATTTTCATTCAATAAAATTCCATTAAAAAGTAGCTGAACTTCTGAAAAGCCGCTGATAAGCCTGTAGAGAAGAGAATATTTTTTATCGGGGCTACTTAATACGTTGTAAAAAGCAGCATCACCATATTGCAAATAAGGAGTAGAATCTATACTGAACGGTTCTTCCAATAATTTTCCTTCGCCATTAAGTGCGGCTACACGGGTATAATGTTTTTGATTTCGAACTTCCTGAAAAATGATATTGATGCGATCGTGCAGGGTGATTAGATTTACATTTGTAACTGTTGCCGGATTTATAAAATTAAGTTTAGATGAATTTATGTGCGCCCCTTGTTCGTTGAATATTCTTATCTCCGGAACTACTGAAGGGCTGCTGCAATAAAGGAGATAGTTGTCGGCAACTTTTCCTGCCAGCAGATAATAATGACTGTTATCAAGGGGAAAATCAAAGGGAGGGAGGTATTGTACAGATTGAGCGCTTACACCGCAATTTATAATTGTAATTAATAATGCCAGAACAGTAGTTCGTAGTAGATTGAACTTGTTCATATAAAAATTGTTAGTATTCGTTAGCTTGTGTATTTAAGGTACGGATTTTTAATATCACCCGTTGCTTTTTAATATTAAATATGGAAACTGTTTTGATTACCGGAGGAACCGGACTGGTTGGTACAGCCCTTACGAACTTGCTTTTGCAAAATGGATACCGCGTTATTTTGCTTAGTCGCGCTGCGCAGAAGACTACATCTAACGTTAACATTCATGATAGTAATGAACCTTTTCAAAATGCGCGCTGGGATCCGGCAACAGGTATCATTGACAAAATCGCTTTTGCACAAGCTGATTATATCGTAAACCTTGCGGGTGCAGGAGTGGCTGAAAAACGATGGACAGATCAGCGCAAAAAAGAAATTGTTGATAGCCGAATAAAAAGCGGTCAATTGCTCGTAAAAGCACTTGCAGAAATACCAAACAACGTAAAGGCAGTTATTAATGCATCGGCGATCGGTTGGTATGGAGCAGATGATGAAAAAAATAATAGAGAAGACTTTACAGAGGAACGCACTGCTGCCAATGGCTTTTTGGGACAAACCTGTAAGCAATGGGAAGAGAGTGTTGACCCTGTTTCCAGCTTAGGCGTTCGCCTGGTGAAATTGCGTATTGGAATAGTTTTGAGTAACAGAGGTGGGGCATTGGCAGCGTTTATTAAACCATTACGTTTAGGGGTGGCTGCTATATTGGGTAAGGGGAGCCAGGTAATTAGTTGGATTCATATTAGCGATTTATGCGGTTTAATTTTGTATGCCATTCAGCAACCAACCTTAACGGGTGTATATAATGCAGTAGCACCAAATCCTGTTACTAATCGCGAGCTGACACTTGAGTTGGCAAAAACTAAAAATGGCAGCAATTTTATTTCCATACCGGTTCCGGGATTTATTTTAACTATTGTAATGGGGGAGATGAGCGTGGAGGTATTGAAAAGTACCACGGTGAGTGCTGAAAAAATACAAAAAGCCGGTTATGTTTTTTTATACCCTACTATTAATAATGCCCTTAAAGAACTTTTAAATAAATAATATCACAGATCGTCTGTTTTGAATTTTTTTACTGAAAAGAATAAATAGCAAAATAAATAAACAGCGGCAAAACTAAGTAGGAGGGTGTAATTGGGGTCCCTTAAAATTTGTTTCGTTACGTTTTTAACAAATGGAAATGGAATAAGATTGTCGGTTGAATTCAACGGCAGGTATGCGCCAGGCTTAGCATCAATTTTCCAGTCTAATAAATTACCAATCAAATTTTCAAGGAAATAGGCATATGCCAGAAAAAGGCCAAGCGCCAACCCCGTTCGTTTTAACAGTACTGAAAAAAGCAGGGCAACACTATTGTAAGACAGGGCGAGTATAAAAAAATAGAGGATATACATACTTCCTTCCCAGGAAAACTGGCGGCTGCCAAGAAAACCAATCAGCACAGAAGTAATTGCAACCATTAACGTAGCAATGATAGATAATATAACTACCAGAACTATTTTAACATTGATAAACTGAGATCTGCTCCATCCATCAATAATATTTTGACGATGCGTTTTAAATACAAATTCGTTGGTAACAAAGGTTATGATCAATAATGCTGGCATAAATACTAATAATGAAGACAACCAACTCACACTTTGCCATATGTCGGGAAAAGAAAAGGATGTTCCTGCGATCATTCTTAATTCTTTAGATTGTTCCAACGTGCGCTCTTCCACACTATAACCAATATACCCGGCTGCAAATACGCTTACTAAATAAAGGATACCCAATACCCAGAAGGTGCGGTAATTTTTTAGTTTGAGCCATTCAATTTTTATTAAGTTGAACATACTATCAATTATTTTTTGTGAGTTCAAAGAATTTTGCTTCAAGACTTTTCTTACGCAACCTCATATGATTGAGTATTATTCCTTTTTCAAAACAAAAACGGTTTATAGACTCAAGAGAAGTAGTACCACTTGCAAAATTTAATTCGATATGCTGATCATGTTTTTTGACAGAGGTAGCACCGGGGTAATGTTCAATGATTGATAATAATTGTGTGTTATCAGAAGCACTTATTTCGGCGATATCTTCATTCACTAAAATTTCATCTACATGGCCATGTGTAATCAATTTTCCTTTTTGCAAAACAGCCACATGGGTACATACTTTTTCTACTTCATCAAGTAAATGACTTGCCATAATAATGGTTTTGCCTTCTTTATGGAGTCGTTTAATCAGTTCTCTTATTTCGGCAATGCCTACCGGATCCAATCCGTTCGTGGGTTCATCAAATACCATCACTTCAGGATCTCCAAGTAAACAAGAGGCTATTGCAAGCCGTTGTTTCATTCCCAGAGAAAATGTACTGAATTTAGAATGTTTACGCTGAAGAAGGTTCACTTTTTCAAGCACACTATCTATATCAGCTAAGCCTTTTTCTTTAATACCTGCTGCAATTTTAAGATTATTGACTGCGCTTAGGTAATGATAAAAATTAGGCGTCTCCAGCAACGTACCTATTTGCTGCCGATGTTTTTGCGAAGGTGTTTCATCGAATAATTTATAATTTCCACTGGTCGCTTTTAATACATCCATCACAATGCCTAACAAAGTTGTTTTGCCACTTCCATTCGGTCCAAGAATGCCGAACACTGATCCTTTCGGAACTTCAAAACTCACATTTTTTAATGCCTGTATCGTACCATAATTCTTAGAAATATTTTCAACTGATAAAATGGGCATACTTTCTATTTATTTGCTAAAGATGGTCATTTCTTATAAGTATCCCAAAACAACCGAACGTTTATCACGCCGTTCATGTATTAGGAGGGCTATGTTGTTCGTGATAAATGCTCGAAAAGCCGCCAACCATTGCAAATCCTTTTGAAGAAAAGGATAAACGATGCAATCGCAATTCATCAATATCTGTTTGTGTTACTTTTCTATGCTTTGGATCTAAGGTACCGCCTTCATTTCCGGGAATTGCATAGATATTGTATTGCCAATGAGGATCGCATATTGTTCCACGTGGGTACATAATACCTATACTTCGCTGATTTCCCCTGGTATCTAATTCATCTGGATGGTCAAGTCCAATGGTATGTCCGTACTCATGCGCCGCAGTAGTTGAAGTTTGGCGAAGGTTATCCAGTTTAAAGTAACCAGTATTGCAGTTTAATCCGTCCACAAAAGAAATATTGCCCATTACATATTCCTCAATCCGAAAGAAATTAAACTGAGGGTTATCGTTATACCAAACCATTTCAGGTTCAAGATCTGGCAGATACAATCCCTTTATTTCAAAACGAATTTCAAACAATCTATTCTTTAGCAGAACATGTGCATGGGGTTCATTCCAATGCAACTGGATATCAGCAGCGATCTGCGCGGCTATACTAGTATTGGCAGCATCGCCATAACAAAAAAACGTGGATCGGATAATGAGTTGCTTTGACTCCTGGATGAGTTCTGCTTCGCCCATGGTTTGGAAGGAACACGAATCTCCGATTCGTGATTGTTTTACGTTGTGTTAAAACCAATTGTTAATTGCGGATGAAGATAAGTCCATTTCCAATTTTTCCAGTCGTTTATTAACCCCGCATTTACCGGATTTTCTAAAATATAATCAATGGTTGAATTAAAATGCTGACGGTTTCGTATTATTCGGTCATAACTTTCGGCTTGCCAGAATTGACCGCTTCTTTTCAATAGCTTATTACAGTGAACAGCAGTAAATTTTTTATGATTTTGTAAAATTACGTCCAGAGGTGGCGAATTTTTCAACGTACTTAGTAACAAGTGAACATGATTAGGCATTATACATCCTGCCCATAAAGTGTATTGAATGTTATTATTAAAAAATAGGGAATCCCAAATTACTAAGGCTGTAGTATCTTCTTTGAGCCAATAAGGTTCATTAACGTTATTATCAAGCGCCTTGTCAAACAGGTAAAAATATTCCTCTCTTAATTTCTCTTGTATTAAAGGGGATCGGTTTTCGAATTTATTTTTTTCTTTCCAGTAGTCTTCTTTCATTTCTGTAACAATCTGAACGGGTAATGATCCAGCAAGGCGATAGGAAATAAAGAAGGTTGTTTCTGGTGGTTGCCAATGAGGCAGATTCCGTCTATAAAATAGTTTATGTGGGCGTGGCATGTAACTTTTATTAAATTGAAAAGTGAATAATCCGGATCGGAGATCCGTGATCCAATCGCAGCGAATCGGAGATTCGCTCTCCATCCAACTTCGCATTTCAATTTAATAAGGATTACTTTATAGCAGAATCGTTTTTTTCTTAATTCCGCACCGGTTTTCCTCCTTTCAATACACTTTGAATTCTTTCCAGTGTTTTCTTTTCTCCCGTTAAACTAAGGAAGGCTTCACGTTCTAAATCCAGTAAGTATTGTTCCGATACTAAAGTGGGTTCGCTTAAATCACCCCCGCACATTACATAGGCTAATTTTTTACCCACCAATGAATCATGGTCTGTTGCATAGCCCGCTACTTTCATTCCATTTATGCCCGCATATAAAGCGCCCAGGGCAGATTGACCAAGTACTTTAATATCCTTTCGTTGAACAGGCATCACATAGCCGCTATTATATATCTCAATCACACTTTTTTTTGCTTCAGTAATTCTTCTTCCCTGGTTCATAATTATTTCATCCTGCCCTTTCCGAAAAATTCCTAAAGTAAATCCTTCGTGTGCAGATGTAGCAACTTTTGCAGTGGCGATGGTAAGAAATCTGTTTTTCAATGTATTGGTATCGGGTTCGTCTTCGTGCATTTCATCTGCGGCTCGTAATACAAATTCTTTAGTACCCCCTCCACCAGGTATCAAACCAACGCCGAGTTCAACTAAACCAATATATGTTTCGGCAGCCGGGCAAACCTTATCGCTGTGTAAACTCAACTCACAGGCACCACCCAGTGCCAGGGCATGCGGTGCAACAACAACAGGTACACCGGAGTAACGTACACGCATCATTGTATTTTGAAACATCCGGATCGCCATATCCAGTTCATCGTACTCCTGTTCAATAGCCAGCATAAAGATCATACCAACATTAGCGCCGGCAGAAAAATTCTGACCATCATTGGCAATCACAAGTCCTTTATATTTTTCTTCCGCTAGTGAAATGGATTTTTGTATTCCTTCCAGCACTTCACCGCCAATACTTCCCATTTTAGTATACCATTCCAATCCTAAAACATCTTCTCCTAAATGATAAGTACGGCACGCGTTATTTTTCCAAATTGTTTGGTTTTCGAAATTTTTCATTACAATGAATGCATCTCCGCCCGGTAGTAATTTATACACTTTTGAAGCAACATCGTAGCAAAAACGTTTACCATTTTCAACTTTATAAAATGTTTTTATACCTGCTGCAATCATTTCATCAACCCATGCTGCTACAGGATACCCGGCATCCTTCATTTTTTTTGTGGTGCCTTCAAGGCCCAAAACATCCCAACTTTCAAAAGCACCAATCTCCCAGCCAAATCCGGCCATCATTGCGTCATCGACTCTGTAAATTTCATCACTGATTTCAGGTATTCGGTTAGAGATATACGAGAAAAGACCATAATGAAATTGTCTGTAAAAATCTCCTGCCTTATCCATGCCCGTGCATAATGCTTTTAGTCTTAATTTTAAATCATCAATCGGTTTCGCAGCTTCCACAGAAGCAAATTTGGGCTTTACTCTTGGGCCATATTCCGAGGTTTTGAGATTGAGTGTAAGGATTTCTTTTTCGCCTTCGCTTCCTTTGGTTTTTTTAAAAAAGCCCTGCCCCGTTTTATCGCCAAGGCTATTGGTATCTACCATTTTTTGTAACCATTCGGGTATCAAAAATGTGTTACGGGCCTCATCGGCAGCACAATTATCATATACTCCTTTAGCAACTTTTACAAGCGTATCAATACCCACAACATCGGCCGTTCTAAATGTGGCAGATTTCGGCCGGCCTATGAGCGGCCCCGTTAGTGTATCTACCTCATCAATTGTAAGATCCATTTTATTTACCAGTGCAAACAACGACATAATGCCGAAAACTCCAATTCGGTTGGCAATAAAAGCGGGAGTATCTTTACACAGAACCGTTGTTTTGCCAAGGATCAGATCTCCATAATTCATTAAAAAATCAACGATGTCAGGATCAGTATGTGGTGTAGGGATAATTTCAAGTAATCTCAGGTATCGTGGAGGATTAAAAAAATGCGTTCCGCAAAAATGTTTATTGAAATCTTCGCTTCTCCCTTCGGTCATTAAATGAATCGGTATACCAGATGTGTTGGAAGTAATAAGGGTGCCGGGTTTTCGAAATTTTTCAACTTCTGCAAACACCTGCTGCTTGATGTCGAGTCTTTCCACTACAACTTCAATTATCCAATCGCAGGTACCAATATCTTTCATGTTATCAGAAAAGTTGCCCGTTGTAATTCTTTTTGCTACATCTTTAGTATATACCGGCGACGGATTACTTTTAAGTGCATTCGCTAAAGCATCGTTCACGATTTTATTTCTATCTCCGGGTTTGTTGCTTTCTGTTGCTTCTTTAGGAACAATATCCAATAACAAAACCTGAATTCCTACACCTGCAAAATGACAGGCAATACGGGAACCCATCACTCCAGATCCTAAAACGGCTACTTTCTTAATAATTTTTTTCATATATTTTTTTTGAATCCAGCTATGGTGCAACCATCGGCTATGGTTGCGTCGCACACTGGAGCTATTGTAACTCTGTTCAACAAAAATAGTTAGTTATGCAACTAGTTTATAGTCGAAGGTAATATAAAATCTAAAACAGGTAAATTTTTCTCTTGGGTCATTGAAAAAAGCAGCGTTTCATTAAAACCGTTTTTATCCAGGTTTTTTTAATTGAACTACTATATTTTTTAAAAAATAATTTACTTTTCAACCCAACTTTGTTATTGTTTTAAGTGTGGCCTGATTTTCATAATTAAGATATAGCACTTATTACATACATGGTGTAACTGTAGATTTTCCCTCTTATTTCTATTCGATCTCATTAAAAAATTAGCAATAAAAATCCTATGCGCCGAAAGGCCGATTGTTCGTACTATCAAAAAGGCAATACCTTAAAATAGGTTGCGTTTATCAATTAATCAGAAGATTGAGTAAAATCAAATGTCAGTAATCAATATTCAAATTTTTTTACCAACTAACCATGGAAGCCGAAATAACGATACCTCAGTGGAAATTTGTTCTTAAGAATTTTATGAGATGGTTCAGTGTAGTGAATTATAAAGAAGGACAACGCCATATTAATAAGTTTAGGCTGGCGCAACTTATTTTACTTTTTGTATTTTTTGTCACTTCTTTGGCTAATCACTTTGCTGCGCTGCCCTATAGTTTTGCATTAACTGCCTGCGGCATTTTATATACTCTTTTACTTAGGTGGACCTACGACCGTGGATATATTAAAATATCACGTATCCTTTTTTCAGCATTTTTAAATATAACAGCTTTTCTTCTATGTTATGTGGAGGGTATTTCTTCTGGTGCCTATTTCTTTTACTTCCTTGTTGTAATTATATCCAGTTTTATCAGTAACAAAGAAGATTACCTTGAACTTCGATTGATTTATATAGTAACTTTTGTAGGGTTGGCAGTAACCTTTGTTGTTTGTCCGCAGGATAGCACATTACAGGTTATTAAAATGGAAGAGCGGCAATTCAATCTCTTTTTGAATGCATTGGTTTCGTTCATAATTGCAGGCTTATTATCTTATCATATGATGAAAGATAATTTTCTGAAAGAAAAATCACTCATCAGTAGCCAACGTTATCTCGACCTGGTGTACAATACCTCTCTTGATGCTATTGTTATTATTGATACCTCCCGTGGTATGATAACAGATTGTAATTTACAAACGCTGGAGTTGTTTGGAGCTGACTCTAAAAATGAACTTATCGGAAAAAAAATAGAAAGTTATTTTACTGATTTATCACTTGAAAATGCAGATCATCTTAAAGAAGTATTATATAATCAATCGCTTTCCTGGAAAGGAGAAATGAATTGCATTACCCATCAACAAAAAACCTTTGGTGGTTATATTAGTATTGTACCGCTGACACACGATGGATTGTTGTTTAAGAAAATAAATATTCTTGATATTACCGAAATAAGGGAGGCCCAGGTGGCGTTGCAACTGGCAAAAGAAAAAGCTGAACAAGCTGTTTTTGCCAGAACACGATTTGTTTCAAATATGAGCCATGAATTAAGGACTCCATTAAATGGTATTATTGGTGCTGCTAATATTCTTATGCACGATATTGTTCGGCCGGAACAAAAACAATATTTCGATGTCTTAAAATATTCTTCCGATCATATGCTCGGTCTCATTAACCAGGTGCTCGATTTTAGCAAAATAGAAGCAGGAAAGATGGAACTTGAACATACCAGTTTTGATTTGAAAAAAATGGTTGAGAATACGTATGGCATTTTCAAAAGTCAGTTTGATGAAAAATGCCTGGAGCTTCAACTAACTTTTGACCCACTATTAGAAAAAGGAAGTTTTGTGGGAGATCCTACGCGTTTGAGCCAGGTATTGGCCAACCTCCTTTCCAATGCACATAAGTTTACTGCTTCGGGCAAGGTTATTCTTTCTATTATGCAGGTTACACAAACCAGCAAAGCCTCTACGATTCGATTTTTTGTTCAGGATTCTGGCATTGGTATACCGGTACAAAAACAAGAATATATTTTTGACAGTTTTACACAGGTGGAGTCGGCAACAACCCGTAAATTTGGGGGAACTGGTCTTGGACTTACCATTAGCTCTAAAATTGTTGAGCTCTATGGAGGTAAATTAGAAGTAGATAGTAAGCCGGGCCAGGGAAGTTGTTTTTACTTTACTATACAATTAGATGTGGAGCACCAGCAAAAAACATATGTAAACGAAGAAAAAGTAAGAGAGCTCCAAAGCTTGAAAGGAGTTCGCATACTGCTGGCTGAGGATAATCCTATTAATATGATGATTGCAAAAGCCGTTCTTTCAAAATGGGACGTTGTGCTTACAGAGGCAGTGAATGGAAAAATTGCCTGGGATATTTATAACGATGAAGATTATGATCTCTTATTGCTTGATCTGGAAATGCCGGAAATGGATGGCTTTGAGTTATTGGAAAATATTCGAAAAAGAAATACCATTATCCCGGCCATTGCTTTTACGGCGGCTCTTTTTGAAAACATGCAAACCCACCTCATCGACAGGGGCTTCACCGATTATGTTCAAAAACCGTTTCGCCCAGAAGATTTACATGCAAAAATTGCACAGTATGTAAATGTAAAAGCGGCGTAAATTAAGGTTGAAATTTGTGATTGTTAGTTCTTGAAGTGTTAGAACGATTGCTAAGTATTTATGTGGTTCTATTAAACACTTCCTGAATTTCTACAACACTAACCATAAACTACAAACTACAAACTACAAACCTAAAACTAACTCACCCCAGCTCCGTTGTTGATAATTCCCTCTGGGTTTATAAAGTGTAATTTACCCGTACTGTCCTCAGCCATTAATATCATTCCATTGCTTTCAATACCTTTCATTTTTCTAGGAGCAAGATTTGCTACTACCACTACTTGCTTACCAATAATTTCTTCTGGTTTAAAATGAAGTGCAATGCCCGATACGATTGTTCTTTTTTCGAAGCCAAAATCGATCAAAAGTTTTAAGAGCTTATCGGCTTTTTCTACTTTTTCTGCTGTGATAATGGTGCCTACTTTTAAATCAATCTTCGCAAAATCGTCGAATTGAATTTCGGTTTTGAGCGAACTAACACTAATGCCTGGTTGCTTCCCGCTCTCGGCTTCAGGCTTTATTATCGCAACTTCTTCGTTCACTAACCCTGCTTTTAATTTTTCCATTTGTTCTTTTATTTCTTCGTCATCAATTTTTCTAAACAATAACTGGGGTTCTCTTAAACTATAACCCACACTCAGTAAATTTTTCTTACCTGCATTTTCCCAATCAAGCAGCTTGTCAACCACTTTCATCATATACAACATTTTTTTTGCTGTATTTGGTAAAAAGGGATTGATTAATACAGCCAGGTTTGCCGTAAGCTGTAAACAAAGGTGTAAGGAATTATCAATATTTTTTTGAGCATCCGGATTTACTGCTAATTGCCGAACAACAATCCATGGCTCTTTCTTTTGCATATATTGATTACCCTTTCGCGAAAGATCGATCACTTCGTACAATGCTTCTCTGAATTTGTATTGTTCCAGTAGTAATTGTACTTTATCTTTTGTTGCTGCAATATCTATAATCAATTGTTTGTCGAGCTCATCGAGTACATCATTATGAAAAGCAGGAACCTTGCCTTTGCATAATTTATGCATCAATACAAAGGTTCTGTTTACAAAATTTCCAAATATAGATACCAACTCATTATTCACTGCATCCTGAAACCCCTTCCAGGTAAATTCACTATCTTTTGTTTCTGGCGCTATCTGCGTTAAGTAATAGCGAAGCATATCCACGCATTGTCCACCACCGTTTTCTTTTTTTACAAAGTCGTTGATATAATCCCTCATTTCAAGTTTCCAGTTACGGCTGGTACTCATCTTATCCCCCTCAAGGTTGAGGAATTCATTGGCCGGTACATTTTGCGGCAATATATTCCCATGCAACTTCAGCATTATAGGAAAGATGATACAATGAAAAACAATATTGTCTTTTCCTACAAAATGAACTAACTGTGTATCCTTATCATACCAGTAAGGCTCCCACGCTTTTTTATGATCAAGCGCCCATTGTTTGGTAGCACTTATATAACCAATGGGCGCATCAAACCAAACATATAATACTTTTCCTGCCCCCCCACCCCCCAAAGGGGGGATTAATGCTGATGATTTTTCAAGTGTTCTTCTTCTTGCAACAGTGAGAATCTTATCGGCAACAGCATCTCGTTCATTAATAACTTCAATATTGTTAAACCGAATAACCTCAAATCCATACTTTTTTAATTCTGAAATTCGTTCTTCATCACTTACTTTATTTTCAGGAATATGATGAATTAATCCATCGACCTCAATGATAAGCTTAGCTGGCAAACAGACAAAATCTGCAATGTAATTCCCAATAATATGTTGTCTT
Organism: Chitinophagaceae bacterium; assembly: GCA_031378605.1. Taxonomy (GTDB): domain Bacteria; phylum Bacteroidota; class Bacteroidia; order Chitinophagales; family Chitinophagaceae; genus Endoryza. The sequence continues at coordinate 26,659 of JANNEK010000151.1, forward strand.
CTAAACTTGTACCCATCTAGTTGCTTTCCTCTCAATAATTCCCATAAAGCAATTTCTGCATCGGTTGGCTTGCTTCTGTGTTCTTTTACAAACTCTTTTAATAATCCATACATAGTTGGATCAGCCGTTTGATATTTATAATCGTCTTTATTCGTTGAGGTCGACAAAGCCCCTCCTTCGGAGGGGTTGGGGGAGGCCGGCACCTTAATTCCCCAATCCAAATCCCTGGTAACAGCTCTTGATTGCAACCCTCCTTCAATCCAGCTTCTGCATTGGCCAACAACAGTGGGTCTCCAGTCTGTACCATGTTCTTTTAATATCCATTCCCTCAAAAAATCTTCGTGTTTCCCTAACGGTAAGTACCAATGCGATGTTTTTTTCTTAATAGGTTTTTTTCCACTAAGTGTACTTACCGGGTTTATCAATTCATCGGGGCTCAACGTTCTTCCGCAGTTTTCACATTGGTCGCCGAAAGCCCGATCACTTCCGCAATTTGGGCAGGTTCCTTTTATGAACCGATCGGCTAAAAAAGTATTGGCCTCTTCATCAAAATATTGTTCGGTTTCTTTTATTTCTAATTCACCTCTTTCATTAAGGTAGGTAAAAAATTCCTGCGCTGTTTCATGATGAATAGGAGAGCTGGTACGGTGATAAATATCAAAAGAGATTTGGAGATCTTCGAAATCTTCTTTCATGGCTTTATGATACTTATCAATAATCGCCTGTGGTGTGGTGCCTTCTTTCTTTGCCTGTATCGGGATAGCAGTTCCATGTTCATCACTACCACAAACAAATACTACATCTCTTTTTTGCGCACGTAAATAACGTACATAAGTATCTGCCGGTATATAGGCACCCGCCAAATGGCCAACATGTTTGAGGCCATTCGCATAAGGTAGCGCCGAAGTAATTAAATATCGTTTAGGAATCGTCATGGGCTGATCATAAAAATAAATGAGCAGCAAAAATAACTAAAGTATCGATAAGATGGGGTATCTAAAGACTTCCTTATTTATTTACTATTCCAAAATAGATTACTTCCTGCATTCTATTTATAAGGCTTTAAATTTTTTCTTGCTTCCGTTAATTTTTCATTTTACTGAATCGATCGCACCTCTATCCAAAGTAAGAATTCGGTTCATATTTCATAAGAATTCAATTATGGTGAAAATGGCTGAGAAAGTTTACGTTTTGTTCTTACCTATTAAGAAAGAATTCCACTAAATTTATTTTATGAACCGTAAACGTTTTCTCGCTTCTACCGGCTCCCTGCTGGTAACATCTGCTTTACCGGCCCTTAGTAACTCTGTAATAACAGATGATGATGAATTGAGCAGAATTATACCAAGCTATTTAAAAAAAGGGGATATACTTGCCATTACTTCGCCCGCAGGATATGTTACTGAAGAGGCTATTAAACCTGCTATTACACAAATTGAAAGTTGGGGATTGAAAATCAAGTTGGGCAATTCAATCGGTAAACGTGATTTTGGTTTTGGAGGTACAGATGCCGAACGAACCACAGATTTTCAGCAATTGATAGATGATCCGGCAGTAAAAGCAATTTTATGCGCCAGGGGCGGTTATGGTTCAGTGCGTATCATTGATCAATTGAATTGGGATAAATTTAAACTGCACCCGAAATGGATTATTGGTTTTAGTGATGTTACGGTTATTCATGCTCATCTAAGCAGAAATATAGGAGCGGCCTCTATTCACTCAAAAATGTGCAATAGTTTTCCCGATGATTGGAGCAAAGCAGAACCGATACAAGTAGAAACGATTCTTTCTATAAAAAATGCCTTGATGGGTGAAAAGATGAATTATTCGATTATCCCCAACGATAATAATAGAAAAGGATCTGCCTCCGGATTATTAGTGGGAGGTAATTTAAAAACGCTGGAATCTCTTGCAGGAACTAAGTCGGATATTATAACCGCAGGTAAAATATTATTTGTTGAAGATACCGGCGAGTATCTGTATAGTATAGACAGAATGTTCTGGAACCTTAAACGTACCGGTAAATTGGATCGATTAGCAGGCCTTGTTATTGGTGGTTTCAAAATAAAACCGGACGACCCCGGCGAAGAGTTTGGAAGGAGTTTATATGACATTGTACTTGAAAAAGTAAAACGTTTTACATATCCACTTTGTTTTGATTTTCCGGTTGGACATCAAAAGAATAATTTTGCTTTAAAGTGTAATGTTCTACATAAATTGATTGTTGAACAGCAACTGGTAGAACTAAAAGAAATTCGTCAATAAAAATTAAGTAAGTGTACTACTTTATTTAAAACAGCATATGATTAAAATACCACCCTACCTCAAACCTGGTGATACGATTGGAATAACCTGCCCCGCTGGTTATATGAGCTACGAAAAAGCAGCAACCTGTATCAGTACCTTACAGCATTGGGGATATAAAGTAAAAGTTGGAAAAATGCTGGGCAGTGAATCGGCTACTTATTTCTCTGGATCCGATGAGGAGCGCCTTGCGGAATTTCAGCGATTTCTTTATGACGATGATGTGAAAGCCATACTGTGCGCTCGCGGTGGATATGGTACTTCACGAATCATTGATCGAATCAATTTCAAAAAATTTAAAAAGAAACCAAAATGGATTATCGGGTATAGCGATATAACGGTTTTGCATAGTCATATTTATGTTATGTATAAAACGGCATCCCTTCATGCTCCTATGGCTGGTGCTTTTAATGAAGGAGTTCAACCCAATGAAGCTGGCGATAAAATATTGGAAGACCAATTTATCCGATCCTTAAAAAACACCCTGGAAGGAAAAAAACAAAAATATTCCATCCCTGCACATGAGTTTAATAAAAAGGGTGAAGCCGTGGGAGAATTGGTTGGTGGAAATTTATCATTGCTTGCTCATTTAACCGGAACGGTATCCGATATAAAAACAAAAGGACGTATTTTGTTCATAGAAGATATTGGCGAGCAGTTGTACAGCATCGACCGAATGGTCCTTCAAATAAAAAGAAGCGGTAAACTAGATAAATTAGCGGGATTGATCGTTGGAGGATTTAACGATCTAAAAGATACCGAACGCCCTTTTGGCAAAACAGCCTATGCACTTATCCGTGATGCGGTAAAAGAGTTCGACTACCCTGTGTGTTTCGGCTTTCCGGTAAGCCATGGAAAGGAAAATTATGCATTTAAGGTAGGAGCAGGGTATAAACTAAGGGTCGGAAAGAGTAAGGTTGTTCTGGAAGAATGATCCTAAATTAGTAAGTAACTCAACAAATATCTGAAAGGAGTAACCGAAAAAAACTAATCGATTGCTTAAAAATTTTCGGCACATAGCAACTAACCTTTAAGCGATAAAAAAATCCCGCTATTTAATAAAGCGGGATTTTTTTTCGTTTGAGGCCCGGCCATCAAGAAAGGGCCATCGCTTCTTTACTATGTTGTTTAGGCATTGCTTCTTCCGGATTCACGCCCAGCCCCTGTGCAATTGCCATACCCAGACCTATATCGGCCCTAAAAAAATGACAAAGCTGGCGGTTAACGATATCCGATTTTTTAGGTCCATCAATACCTTTCATGGCACCTACTACATTATTCACCAGGTTTTTCTTATCACTATCAGACAATACCTCCCGCCAAAATATTCCTGGCTGTGTGAAATGATCATTCTCGCCTTCCGCATTTCGGTTGTACCAGTCCGCTACCACCGTTCCTAAATCCCATGCCGGTTGTTTGGATGTTTCATCGGGTTTAATAGAATCAAAACTATTCGGAAAATAATTAGGATTGCTGCCGCCATTCTCATCAACTCTCATTTGCCCGTCTCTTTCATAATTATTTACTGCATACGGGCACCGGTTTACAGGGATTTGCTCATAATTGCCGCCGAGGCGATGACGATGTGCATCAGGGTAACTTAATAAACGACCTTGTAACATTTTATCTGGCGAATAGCCTATTCCCTCCGGTACATGAGCAGGTGCAAACGCTGATTGCTCAACGGTAGCAAAATAATTCTTTGGGTTTTCATTGAGCTCCATTACTCCCACATCAATCAATGGAAAATCTTTATGACTCCAAACCTTTGTGAGATCAAAAGGGTTCCATTTGTAAGTTTTTGCCTGTTCTTCGGTCATTATTTGCACTTTCAGGTTCCATCTGGGAAAATCGCCTTTATCGATTGCTTGCACCAAATCGCGTTGTGAAAAATCCATGTCCTGAGATTTCATTTTGGCGGCTTCATCGTTTGTGAAATTATTGATGCCCTGGCCTGACTTGAAATGAAACTTTACCCAAAACCGCTCATTTTTATCATTGATAAAACTAAATGTATGACTCCCGTATCCATTCATAAACCGATATCCTTTTGGCGTACCGCGATCGCTGAATAAAAACATTACCTGGTGCAGGCTTTCTGGGTTAAGACTCCAGTAATCCCACATCATGGTTGGGCTTTTGCAATTGGTATAAGGATCTCTCTTTTGCGTATGAATAAAATCACCAAACTTTTTAGGATCCTTAATAAAAAAGATCGGTGTATTATTACCCACCAAATCCCAGTTACCATCTTCAGTGTAAAATTTCACAGCAAAGCCACGGGGATCACGTTCGCTGTCTGCGCTTCCTTTTTCACCACCTACCGTGGAGAAGCGGGCAAACACTTTTGTTTTTTTCCCAATGCTATTAAAAACTTTTGCACGGGTATACTTACTGATATCGTTGGTAACCGTAAAGGTTCCAAATGCTCCGCTACCTTTTGCATGTACAACTCTTTCCGGTATGCGCTCGCGGTTAAAATGCGCCATTTTCTCATGCAATATAAAATCCTGTAATAACAACGGACCTCTTGCACCGGCGCTCTGGGTATTCTCATTCTCATAATAGGGAATTCCTGAAGCGGTTGTTAACTTGTTGTTTTCGCTCATAAATTTTTTTTTAAGGTTTGTTCTATAGTTATTCAAATTTCTGGCTTATTATTATATTGACCTAATTGATTAATTTTATATAGTTATCAATAAAATCTATATTATGACGTTTACGCAATTAGAATACATTATAGCTATAGATACCTGGCGTCATTTTGCTACGGCAGCAACAAAATGCTTTGTAACGCAACCAACGTTAAGCATGCAGGTACAAAAATTAGAAGGGGAATTGGGTGTAAAACTATTCGATCGTAGTAAACAACCTGTAATTGCGACCGATGCCGGCGCCGCGATCATTGATCAGGCCAGGAAGATAATAGGAGAAAAAAATGTTATCAATGAAATTATTCAACAAAAAAAAGGAGTATTAACGGGAGAGTTGCGTATTGGAATTATACCTACACTTGCCCCGTATTTACTTCCACTGTTTGTTCAAAGCTTTAATAAGAAATATCCAAATGTAAAATTGATCGTAAAAGAAATGATGACGGAGTTTATTGTATCTCAATTGAGGGAAGGTAGAATTGATATGGGCATATTGGTAACTCCATTGCAGGAAAAAGGGATTAAAGAGCATGTGTTATTTTATGAAGAACTAATGGTGTATGTTTCAAAAAAAAATGCTGCCTATAAAAAGCAGTATGTATTGGCGCAGGATATTGATCCAAACAAATTATGGTTGATGGAAGAGGGTCATTGTTTTCGATCGCAGATTGTAAACCTTTGCGAATTGCGTAAAGCCAGTGAAACGGGTAGCCACTTTGATTATGAAGCAGGAAGTATCGAAACGTTGCGAAGGATGGTAGAATTAAACGATGGTATAACTATATTGCCTGAATTAACGACGCTTGATTTATCGTTAAAACAACTGCAATTGATTCGGCAATTTAAAAAACCTGCTCCCATGCGCGAAGTAAGTGTGGTGGTTCATAGAGATTTTGTGAAGAAGCGGTTGGTAGAAGCTTTGAAAGAAGAAATTATTGAGGCAGTACCGGAAAAAATAAAAAGGAATAGAAATGAATATGTGGTGAGTATATAAGCATTTTTACTATACTAAAGGTGAGGTAAATAATTTCAACTACACGAAGAAGCTATAGTTTATCTCACCAATAAATTACCCGTACACTAATCTCCTCTTTCTAATTGAAAAAAATCTTCTACTTTTTTTCCAAACAGCTTTGCCATTTTTAAAGCAAGAAGGGTAGAAGGCACATACTTATTACTTTCAATAGCATTAATCGTTTGCCTGGATACACCAATTTTTTCGGCTAATTCCTGCTGAGTGATATTTTGTATAGCGCGTTCTACTTTAATTGTATTTTTCATAAATCATTTTTAACTCTCTGTTCTTTTATTTCTAAACAAAACAATATGAAATCGGATAATAAATATTATCAGAACAGTAAGCATATTGTACATCATTACATCAATATAGTCAAATCCATGTACTAACCAGGTAGCTACTAACAGCAAGCCATAATTGATCAACACCGACCATTGCCAGGATTGTAAACGGGTATGATGTATAAATTCATCTTCATGTTTCAACCGGGCAAAAGCAATAAATAATAATCCCACCATCAACCCTGTCAAAGCAAGTTCATCTGTTAAATTAATCTGTTCATCCAGGTTAATGTTTTTTCCATTCACGAACGAATGCGATCGGGTAAGGGTTAAAAAATCAAACGTAAAATCGCGAAAGCGAAACAACAATCCGAGTACTAGCGATGGAATAAGCAGGATAATCCCAATGAGTTTAAATCGGCTGGGTAATAAAAGTGAATATTTCATTGTAATGTAAATTTTACTAAAAGTAAAGAATACTTTACATATAGACAAGTTTTTGGGCCACAACATATAATAAGGGACAAGGGTTAGAAAGTTCACAACCAGCGCATAGCGAAGAAAAACCTGAACATCAGCAAGTGTATCACCAGTATTAGGAAGTGATGAACGGGAGTTTGCTACTGCTCTTTATAATGGGAACGTGCATAGAATAGATGCAAAAACAAGTGAAGCATCAAATAAAATATGCGCCATTGGGAATGACTTAACCTACTCACAATTTTGCAAGGCGTTAGAAGTAGCAAAAGATATGGCTGCTGATTATTCTATTCTAAAATCTTAAAGTGGCTTTTCTTGGCATAGAAATGAAATGTCCCTCTATGGTAATTATCTGGGTATCTCATATTTGCGCCAAATACCACTTCTACTTCCCTTTCATTAGAAACACGAACCATAGCAATAGATGTTATCGGAACCAATAAAGTAAAATCAGGAACAATATTACCAGCAGTTCTAGTTTTTGCATCTTGTTTAGCAGTAATCGTTATTAATTGAATTTCTGACATAACAATTGAGTTTAAAGTTGTTTTGAAGTAACTAACATAAATATACGAATATGTTCAATAATCTAAGGGAGTTAATAACCAGTATGCCGGACGAAAAGGCTTGTAGAGACTATCTTATTAAAGAGCGTTGGAATGGCGTAGTTATATGTCCTTATTGTGGATTAAATGAAGGGAAAGTTTATGTGATTGAAGGCGGGAAACGCTTTAAATGTGGGCATAACAAATGCTATAAGAAGTTCAGCGTAACCGTTGGGACAATATTTGAAGATTCTAATATACCCCTGACTAAATGGTTCATGGCTTTGTATATCCTATCAGCACATAAGAAAGGAATAAGTATCTTCCAATTGGCTAAAGATATTGGATGTACTCAAAAAACTGGTTGGTTCATACTTCATAGGATTAGGGAAATGATGAGGCAAAAAGTAGCTACAAAACTCAATAACCTAGTAGAAGTGGATGAGACATACATAGGGGGCAAAATATCCAATAAACACGTTAAGGTTAGAAAGCCAGCCGGACGTAAAAGGCATGAAAGAGTTGAGCTAAAAAACAAGGCTGCGGTTATGGGATTACTTGAAAGGAATGGAGAGCTAAAACTTGTTACGATTGACAAAACAGATAAGGAAACATTACAGGGAACTGTTACGCAACACGTATCAAATGAAGCTGTCGTAGTTACGGACGGACTATTAGACTACCGATCTTTAAAAGATAGCTTTAAAGGCCATGAAGCGGTTGTGCATGACAACGACGAATTTGTGAGAGGTATTTACCATACCAATAGCATAGAAGGGGTTTTCAGCCTCTTAAAGCGTGGTATCATTGGCATCTATCACCAAGTAAGCCCTAAACATTTGAGCCGCTATTGTGACGAGTTTAGCTACCGTTATAACAGTAGAGATATGAAAGACAAACACAGGTTTGTATTATCAGTACAACGCATTGAGGGAAGATTAGACTATAAGACGCTAACTGGGAAGAAATAGCCTAAAAAAGGCACCTACCATACATATAAGGCATCTACCTATTAACAACCTATTCCTTGTTTTATTAATGGAAAAATTCTATTTTGTAGACAGTTTTGAAATAATAGTCTATAAAACCCAACCACTTACAACTTGGAAGAATCTGCAAAACCAGCTCAAATTGAAATTTTTTATGAAAAAAACCAACTGTATAGAACTATTTATGCAGATGGATTAATAGGCGGATTAACTCCAACTAACTCAATAAGCTTGAGTTTCTTCGCAACAAGAGGCCCAATACCCAAATCAGCCTTACATAAAATTGGCCCAAATAATTTAGTAGACCCCATAGGCATTCCAAGCAAAGAATCAAAAACTGGCATAATTCGAGAAATTGAAGTGGGTGTTTATATGAATCAACAAACTGCAAAAGACATTTATGAATTTTTGAAAAAAATACTTGAACCAGATGTCAAATAATCCCTTTATTGCCTCTACAACGTCCAGTCTGCAAATACGAGATTTAAGCAGCGTAACAACAACAGGAACTCAAAACTTAGATATGGTCAGGGTGCTATTTGAGTATTTATTTACGACTAAGCACACTCTGAAAGACCAGAACAAATCTTTGATGCTTTACTTACAAGAATATGTGAATAAAAATAATACCGAAACCATCAACAGGATACTTTCTGATAATGCGGTAATAGATTTAGACCCTTCACTTTTAAAAAGCATGCTCATTTTAACCGAACATGTAGCTGGTAGCGAGCAATCACGTACAAAAGTTTTTGAAATTTTCAATAATAAAATGCAAGCTTTTTAATTTAAATCCAAAAACTTGTTAATATCACAAGAGGCAATTTTAAATGAAAATGATGAAGGAGTTGCTATATGTGGGATGCACTATGGGGGGGATGTTATTCATGTAGGTCTTTTTTGGCATTCTGAAGGCGAAAGGAAAATTGTTCACTTTTTAAACGGAGCAAATATCCCAATATCAGATGCGGACAATATTTTATTTCAAAGTTATTTTTTCAACCCTGTCCCAGATTTTAAACTCCCATTATTGCCAACGTTATCCGCGCTTTGCGAGCTTATATCTCAAAACAAACTAAATGGTTTCATATTTAATAGAGTGGGCGTAGTTTATGATGGCGGTAAATTCGAATATCTATCAGGGGCATATACAGCAAAAACTGAAGCAGAGAAATTTGTTAATTGTGCAGTTTTCGTAATTGCTTTGCTTAATACATTTGATTATACCCTTCTGAATTGGGCCACTTGGCCGAATGTAAGTTCAGCAAATAGGACATTCCTGGATGGTTGGTTAGATACAAATAAAATCCCTGTCGAGCAGCGTGAATCCTATTATAATCAAACTAAAGAAATGAGGGGTAAACATGTAATTGTTTGCCCAAATACCCAAACTAAGCCGTCGCCTTATGATGAAGCTCAGCCATTAGCGGATGAATTAATTAATAATCTGACGTCTTAATTCTTGTATAAATGTCTAAAAAAGATAAGAAAGCAAAAGCTCCCACACCTAAAAATCTCCCCCATAACGAGACGGTTAAGACTGATCTATCCTTCCATGAATTAATTAAACTAGCTGTAAGTACTCCAATTAAAGACTCTAAAGTCAATAAGAACAAATGAGCGAAGCGGAATCAATACTTGTTGATCTTGTGTTAGCTCGCGTACCAATAAATCAACCTTTTGGCTTTGATGCAATGTATAACGATATACTATAATAAACGTCTTAATAGTTTGCGGATAATGTGATGAGGGTATTATTTGGCTTTTTAAATTTATTGAAGAAATGGTTTAAGCATTCTCCCTCCTCTGCTAATGATTCAAAATACCTATTATATGTTACACCACGTCTTGTTTTTTTCCAGAATGATTCAATAGGATTGAGTTCGGGAGAATATGCTGGCAAATACAGTAATTCGATTTTATCCTTAACTGATTTCAAAAATTCCCTGTTAATTATAGCATGATGAAATCTGGCATTATCCAAAACCAATAAGATTTTTTTTGGTGTCTTGGCACATTTAATAATCCTTTTAACAAATGCCTTAAAACTTACCGCATTAAATATCTCGGCATTCATAGTAATCAGTTGCCCATTATCCATGCCCATTGCACCCATAAGACTTATTTTCTCTCTTACCGGGGGAGATTTTATTTCAGGGGTTGTACCTTTCAAAAACCAAGCTCTTACTATGGTTGTGTTTCGTTGAAAATGACATTCATCTTCAAAATAAATTTCATAGTTTCCTTTCTTTCGAATCATTCGAAATTTTTTTTAAAAGCCTTCTTGGCTTGAGCATTCCCTTTAGCCACCATTGTTCTTCCTCGCTTTAATCTAAAACCAAGTTTGTTAAAAATCCTTTGGCATTGCCTTACTTTCAACTCCTTTCCAAATTTTTTCTTAATATAATGAGATAGTAATTTGCCGTCCCATAGATTTGCGTCCAGCCCTGACTCATTCGGATGTTTTTGAATCTGGTCCTTGAGATGTGACATCTCAACTTCATCTAATGCCGCATTCCTTCCTGGCTTATCCTGATCTCGTAAAATATCTATACTGCCTTCTGAATTAATCCAATTAATCCAATTCGCTATAGTTCTCGGAGAAGTCTGCATAATTTTCCCAAGACTTTCTGTTGTGCTTGTAGGATCGTTTATAAACATTTTCAAAGAACATAACCTATAAATAAATTTTCCTTCAGGATCGCTACTAATCAATTTATTAATTTGTCGTTCTATTTTTTTGGGATCATTGATAGTTAATTTTTTCATGACTTTAATTTTCATCAAAGATATGAAGCTAATTTAATTTTATCCGCAATTATATATGTCGTTTACTATAGTTGGCATGTACGATAAATACTCCCCGGAAGTTCGCAAGGAATTAATAAGATTAACTCAAAATGATAAAGGAGTAATAAGAAGATTTCTACTAACCGAAAAGTACATAGATGTACACGATCATAAATTCCCAAAAGACATTTTAAATTTAAAGGGAGAAAAGGCGAAAAAGTTGGGCGGTCATAAACAATACAAAGAGTGGGAAATAAAAGAAGAAAAAAGAAAGAATATTGAAAACTTCCCTAAAAAGAATTGGATACTTTACGATGCGGGAAAGATATTAGGTGGGATACTTTTGGGTATTCTAATAAACCAATTCATTTGCCATACTACCAAATCAGATCAGCCAACCAATACTCCAAACAAAGACACAATACAAAAGCCAACCACTTCCCCACCTGCGCCCAAAGTTTCAGGTAAAAAAGATAGTCTTTAGTTATAATCCTAAATTTTTCGTTGGTTTCCGTTCACCCCACTACTAAAAGTGGTTTTAAAGGCTACTCTCCTTGTCCCTATTAGTATGTGATGACCAGTTTTTATTACATTTTAACAGGTCTTCAATAGTAGATTAAGTAAGAATGATTGGTAACCTAAGGTAGATCGGCAAAGCTTTTCATTTTAGTAAGATAGAATCCAGCTTTTCCAAAACGGCTGGAAAAGTGTATAGATCGTTATGGCTTCCACCTTCAATAGTAATAAATTGATCTCGTTCTTTTAAGTATGGTTTTAATCTCGAAGCATTACTATAGGAAATTATCCAATCAGACGTTCCATGAAATATCGTAACCGGAGCATCTACTTTTTGGAGGTATTGCCAGGTAGGAATTTTAAAACGCATCAGCCGGTTTAGTGGATAGATATTCAGCCAATCACTTACTACTGAATGAAAATCAAAATAGGGTGTTTCAAGAATTAATTGCTTACAGTCTCGGATCGATGCCAATTCTGTAGCAATACCTGTACCGAATGATTTACCATAAATCAGGATACTGTCGGTGGCAAATCGTGTGCGGGCAAACTTATATAACGCCAGCGCCCAGTCGTACAAAATTTTTTCTTCAAAGTTTCCGGTACTCTTTCCAAAACCCGGGTAATCGATCATCCAAACTTCATAACCATGTTTTGTAAACCGGGGAGCATACGCCGCGTAGCGACCAATATTTTTTTCATTGCCATGGAAATACAATACAACTCCTTTGCAATAGCTTTCGGTGGATGGAAACTGGATGATATTAATAACGGATTGGTTTGTGTAAGGAATATTCACTTCCTTGTATGTAGATGGGAATGAGTATTTATAATCGGCAGGTAATGGTTCGGGATGAAATAGTATTTTATCCTGGAGGTAATAAAAAGAAATACCAACAATGGAATAGACCAATGCAATTATTTTAATCCAGCTAAAAATCAGTTTACGATTCATATCAGTATTTCAAAATATCTCTAATAAAATTATGATATTCGGAAAAAGAAGGAAGGTTATTATGCCGCCCACCTGGAATTCGAATAAGTGTAATTTTTTTTGAATTTAATTGTTGAAGTTGCTCACTATGCCTCAATGGAATCAACCGATCCTTCGTTCCATGAAGAATATAGGTATGGCATTTTACAAGTTTAATCCAGCGGTCGGTGCGTAAATGGAACCTTAGTACAAAGCGAATGGGTAAGATAGGCAAAAAACGTTCGGCCACTTTCAAAAAACTATAATAGGGCGCATCAAGTATAAGATAGCGTGGGTTATTATCGGAGGCAAGCTTTGTAGCAAACCCACTTCCCATACTTCTTCCATAAACAATCAGGTAATTTTCAGGATAATTTTTGGAAAGAAATTCATATACAAACTGAATATCTGATATCATTTTCTTTTCTGTTCGTTTGCCGGTGCTTTTTCCAAATCCACGGTAGTCGATTAATACTACATCATAATCATATCTATAAAAATCACGGGCATATTTGGCCCAGCCTTTAATACTTCTTGTATTACCATGAAAATATAAAATCAAACCTTTTGGATGATCTCTGTAAAAATGCAGTCCATTAATTCGTACGCCGGGTTCAATATCAAAAAAAAGTTCTTTGAAAGGTGCATCATATTTAAACTCAAAATCCTGGTGTAGCTTCTCTGGTTTAAAAATAAATTTTTCCTGGATAAAATAAGCTGCAATGGTTAAAGCAGCAACCCCTCCAAGGATATACCAGATTAGATTGGGCAAGTCAGCAGGTTTTAGTGAGTAAATGAAGATAGATAAAAGATAGATGATCTTATAGATTAGATCCGAAGAGTGCTTATTTAATGTTCTTTGAAAGAAATATGGAATCAATGCATCTATAAAGGGATCGTTCAGCTTCCAAGGCTTAATCAATTATATCGTTTCCATTACTCAGCATTTAGAACCCCGTTTCTTCTGTTTCCTCAAAAATTCGCTTCAACTTCATATCTGGAACGGGCGACACAATCAAAGGAAATTTTTCGATGGTTACATTAGCAGTATCAAGGCCAAAACCTCTTTCTTCGCTAAGGCTCCATTCTTTGATACTGAAGTATAGCTTCATAATAATCCGTTCAAAGAAAGGCAATTCATTATCCTGGCTTAGATATTTTTCCATTACAATAAACTGAAAATCGCCTACTACATTATTACGCTCTAGGCTTTCATAACGGCTACTAATATTCACTTCTTTATTTTCTACAAGATCGGCTACTACTTTACGGAACATAAGGTTGATTTTTGGCTCCATACGGAAACCAAGGCGGAATTCAACTCTTATAATATCGTTGGGTATAATATGTGTTACGGAATAGTTGCAGGTATAGGGATCATCCATGGTATCAACATGCACGAACCAATAAATATCCGCACGTTTGGGTTTCTTATTAAGAATTGAATAAATGATCTTGTGTTCAATTTCCTTAGGGTTATTGGCACTGGTAAGATACACGAGGTGCGTAGCATGTTTTACAATGGACCTGTCATTACTAAGCTCTTGTATTTGTGGTATATAATTTTCCAATCGAACAAACTCAACATAACGGTTTTTAATTTTTCGGCTGCGGAACCATATATACATTACTGCAAATAAACCGCCTCCAACAATTAAGGTTACATAACCTCCGTGAGGAAATTTATCAAGGTTGGCGAACAGGAAAGAAAATTCAATAGCGAAATAAACAAGCAGGTACAGGTAAATCCAAATTGAAAATACTCTTTTGGATATAAGGTAGTTTGCAAAAAGAATGGTAGTGGCAATCATGCACATGGTAATTGCCAACCCATAAGCTGCTTCCATGTTGGCAGAAGATTTAAAATAAAGAGTGATACCTGCACAACCTAGAAATAATAAGATATTAATTCCAGGAATAAAAACCTGTCCTCTTTCTTCTGTAGGAAAATTCAGTTTAAGTTTGGGCCATAGGTTTAGTCGCATAGCCTCACTCACCAGTGTAAATGATCCGCTTATTAACGCCTGGCTGGCAATAATAGCCGCCATAGTAGCTATAATAATTCCCACATATAGGAACCAGCCTTGCGGCATAATACTGAAGAAAGTACTTTTTAATTCAAGTGCCTGGGGAAAATTTGCAAGGAATGATTCGTTTTTTAGCAAGTCCTCATTTGCAAAGAGTTTGCCTTTTTGGGTAAGTAGCCAGGCGCCCTGTCCGAGGTAATTAAGAATTAAACAGGTTTTTACAAAGATCCAGGAATAGCGAATATTAGATCTTCCGCAATGACCCAAATCGCTATACAATGCTTCCGCACCGGTGGTACAAAGAAATACCGCTCCCAAAATCCAGAATCCTTTGGGATAGTTTCTGAGTAGTTCAATTCCATAATGAGGGGAAAACGCTTTGAAAACTGTCATATCATCTGAGATATGTAGAATTCCTAAAAAGGCCAACATCAAAAACCATATCAGCATTAAGGGGCCAAACAATTTGCCAATGGATGCCGTACCAAATTGTTGCATAAAGAACAACATTGCTAATATGCCCAATACAATATATACTATAGTAGTTTGGGGTATATCATGAAAAGCGGGAATTTGTTTTAAGCCCTCTATCGCCGATGTAACCGATATGGGAGGTGTAATCATACCATCTGCCAGCAATGCAGCGCCACCAATCATTGCAGGAATCACCAGCCATTTTCTCTGCCGCCTGACGAGGGCATATAAAGAAAAAATTCCGCCTTCTCCCCGGTTATCTGCCTTTAGGGTAAGTATTACATATTTTATGGTAGTCTGTAGGGTTAATGTCCAGATTATGCAGGATAAACTACCAAGAATTAGCGGTTCCTGAATTTCTTTTCCGTTTATTATTGCGTTGAAAACGTAAAGGGGAGAAGTGCCGATATCCCCGAAGATGATCCCTAATGCAATGAGTAAGCTGGCAGTGCTAACTTTATTAATATGTTTACTCACGTTCTGTATTCTTAAAAAGCGTTATCATAGACTTGATAGCAAATAATTACCGAAGATTAATCGGTAATCGACAAAGGTATAGGTAAAAAAACTAAATTTTATTCGATTTATTATAGACAATATGTAATAAAGTATAATTTATCATCGGCAGATGGGTAGTTTCATCATCATTCAAAACGTAAATTTTTATGGAAAGTTTGGGAAGCCGTTCTACAAAGCGTAATTTGGCATACAAGATGCTTGCTATAACAACTATGATGCCTAACAAACGTTTTATAAAAATTTCAGGATTGCTTTTTTTATTACTGATTATTTTATCGGTTAAAATCAATGCCCAAAAAATTACCTACACAGAACCAGAGAGAGATGATACACGTCGCACCAATTTTGAAATTATTGGAAAGGTTGGCGCGAATTACCTGATTTTTAAAAACAATCGAAGTAATAATGATATCAGTGTGTATGATAACAATATGAAATTGTTGGATCGGGTAAAACAAACTGATTTAGACGACCGGTGGATCAACGTAGATTTTGTGGCCTACCCAGATTTTACCTGGATGGTATACCAATACCAACGGAAAAGTATTGTGTATTGCATGGCAGTAAAGATTGACCCCAATGGAAAGCGTATTACTGAACCTGTGGAACTCGATACAACCCGTATTGGTTGGGCAGCCGATAATAAAATTTATACCACACTCTTCAGCGATGATAAAAGTAAAATTTTGGTTTTTAAAGTGAATAGTAAAAACCAGGACAATTTTGTTTTTACAACACTACTTTTCAATAGTAAATTAGAGCTTCAGTATAAACACCGCATGAATATGGCTATGCGTGAACGTAATGATGATTTCACTGATTTTTTTGTAGACAATGATGGCGATTTTGTTTTCGGAAAATACATTCGTAAAGGTTACGGTGAATCGATCTTGGATGTATATATGGTTACTAAGAAAAATAATGAGGAGTCTTTTTCGATTCGTGATATTAAAGCTGGTGACCGGATGCTGGATGAAATAAAATTGAAAGTTGACAATAACAACAAGCGTTATATTTTTTCTGCTTTGTATTATAGACAACGTCGAGGTAATGTTGAAGGCCTTTATACGTTAATTTGGGATAAGGTTCAGGATAGTATTTCCCGGAAAACAATTCTTCCTTTTGATGAAGAGATTCGCAAGTTGGCAAAAGGCCCCGATGCCAATCTTAAAATGGCTTTTGATGATTACTTTATTACGAATGTGATAACAAGAAAAGACGGTGGTTATTTATTGATCAGTGAATCGATGTATTCAAGCTCAAGAGGGAATAATTTTAACCGATGGGATTATCGGTACAATACCAGTCCCTGGTCATCACCCATCGATAATTATTACTGGTCGCCCTATTCATCGTATTATTATAGCCCTTGGTCCAATTCTTCTAATAGGTTTGGTGGATCATCACAAAATACCCGGTATCATTCAGAAAATATAATGGTAATTTCTTTTGATAAGGATGGTAATTTGGAATGGCAAAACGGAATACCAAAGGTTCAGTATGATGACGATAATGATGGTCTTATTTCTCATCAGGTGCTCATTGCCGGGGGCGAAATACAATTTTTATTTAACTTATTGGAGCGGCGCACATTAATATTAAACAATCAAAGTATTTCTCCGGATGGTAAAATTTCGCGCCATCCAACATTGAAAAACCTTGATCGGGAAATTGACTTTATGCCACGTTTTGGAAAGCAGGTAAGCGCAAAGGCCCTCATTGTTCCCTGTATGAACCGAAACAATCTGAGTTTTGCAAAAATAGAGTTTTAAAAAAAAGCAGCGTGATAGGAATCTTCCGACTGAAAAATTCTTCTAATGTTTTATTGTTGCTGATGTATGCCCTTGCATTGAAGTTTAATCTTTTTTTGCATCCCTCCATGCCATTGCGCCAACCGGAGGATAATTATTTGTACACTGGTTTGATTAACTTTTTGCAACCGCTTAATCTTCCAACAATTTTTTATTCCTTTTTGGTATTTGCGTTATTATTCTCACAGGCCACGTTGTTTAATCGTATTTGCAATACTCAAAAAATGCTGGCCAAGCCTACTTATCTCCCGGCCATGTCATTTATCTTAATTACTTCTTTGTTGCCAGAATGGAATGTTTTTTCTGCTCCTTTGGTTATCAATTCACTTTTGATTTGGATCTATTTCCGAATGATACTTTTATACAATTCACAAAAAGCAGCTTCTTCTATTTTTAATATTGGTGTTGTGATGGGAATTGTTACATTGTTTTACCAGCCTGCAATATTATTTGTACTACTGATTTGGTTAGCACTTTATATAATGAGACCTTTCGTAATAAGAGAATGGCTTATTGGATTATTGGGCCTTACAACTCCTTATTATTTTCTTGGAATAATTCTTTATTTAACCAATAAATGGGATTGGAAAAAAGTGATCCCTTCCCTTAATTTTTCATTACCTGCATTGCCTTCCTCTATTTTTTTTACAATTAGTGTCGTTTTACTGGTTCTCGCATTTATTATTGGCGGTTTTTATGTTCAAACCAACTTGAGTAAGATGCTTATCCAGGTTAGAAAAAACTGGAGCCTTTTATTATTATTTCTGATAATATCCACTTTTATAATATTGGTAAATGGGGGAGAAAATTATGAAAATTGGCTGCTATGCGCTATCCCCTTAGCTGCGTTTCATGCGGCTGCCTATTATTATCCACCCAATAAAATTTTTCCTCTTGTGTTGCACTGGAATATCTTCGCTTATGCTATTTACCTTAATTACTGGCATTAATCTAAAGGGATAGTTCTCTTTTCAACGATTAAATTTTATCTTTACAATTCTTACTAAACAATTTTCAAATGAAATTTGGTGTGGTTGTTTTTCCAGGTTCTAATTGCGATCGGGATATGCAGGATGCTTTACAAAACGATTTGAAAAAGGAAGTGGTTATGTTGTGGCATAAAAACAAAGACCTTAGTTCGTTTTCTATTGACGATTGCATCGTTTTGCCTGGCGGATTTTCATATGGGGACTACCTTCGTTGTGGCGCCATCGCACGGTTTAGTCCAATGATGCAGAGTGTTATTGAATTTGCCAATAAAGGGGGTAAGGTGTTCGGAGTTTGCAATGGCTTTCAAATATTATGCGAATCGAATCTTTTGCCCGGCGTATTGCTTCTTAATGCCAACCGTCAATTCATTTGTAAAAATGTTTATATCAAAGGAGTTGGCTCAGACAAACCATTAAAAATTCCTATCGCCCACGGAGAAGGAAGATATTATGCAACTGAAAAAGTCTTAGATGATTTGGAAGCTAATAATCAGATTATTTATCATTATTGCGATGAACTTGGAAATATAACTTCTAAAGCAAATCCAAATGGTGCCACCCGAAATATTGCCGGTATTTGCAATTCGGGCAGAAATGTTTTTGGTATGATGCCTCACCCCGAACGTGCTTGCTCGGAGTTATTGGGAAATGTAGATGGGCGTGTAATTGTAAAAAATTTACTAATGACTCAAATCAAGCCTTTTGTAAAACCTTTAGCTGAATTGGCTAACATTTAATGAAATATTAAGATTTTAAACGCGAATTTTATAGTCTTTTTACGTTTGTAATAGAAACAATAACGCAAATGAAATATCTTTTTACACTTTTGTCAGTTCTTGCTGTAACAATTTTTGCTTCGGCCCAATCATCTAAGCAGGTTAAATGGGTGTTCACTGCAAAAAAGATTGCCGATAAAACTTTTGAAGTAAATATGACTGCAACTATCAATGGTAATTGGCATATGTATGCTCAAAATGTTGGAGTAGAAGGTCCTCTTCCAACTACATTTACTTTTACTAAAAATCCATTAACGGTTATTGACGGAAAACCAAAAGAGATTGGTAAGGTTATTAAGAAGCGCGAGGAAATTTTTGGTGGGGTTGTAAACTATTTTGAAAAAACAGTTAGTTATGTACAGGTAGTTAAGGTAAAAGGCAATATCAAAACTGCTTTGGTAGGTAAAGTTGAATTTTTGGTTTGTAGTGATAACACATGTTTGCCTCCTTCGGAGGTAGAATTCAGTGTTAATGTTGGTGGATAGTCGCTTAAACGACCGAATGTATTCTTTTGAAACGAGTTTCTTTGCACTAAGAAACTCGTTTTTTAATAAATAATAAGAAATGAATGAAAAAATTTTTACGCTTTTTTCTGGTATTCCTGTTTTGTAGTATTGTTATAAACTTACGGGCGCAGGATAGCAGTACTACAACAAAAGTACAATGGCTCTTCAGCAGCTCTAAAATTAATAGCTCTACGTATTCTATTTCTATCAAAGGGAAAATTGAAAAAGACTGGGGATTGTTTTCAGTTTCTATGCCCGACACCCTACCCAATACTCGGTTAGTATTAGATAGTGGTTCAACCGTGGCTATTAAAAATATTTCTGAAAAACCAAATCCAATAGAAGAAAGAAATAATTTACTGGAAACAAAAATTCGGTATTTTTTAAATGAAGTAGAGATACAAGCACAAGTAGAAATAAAAGAGTTAGAAAAGGGCATTAGAGGTAAGATCGTTTTTATGGCGTTTAAAGGGGATGAATTTACAAATCCAACAGATTTTGCATTCCGGTTTAATTCTGATAATTCAGGAAATCTTGTTTATCAATCAGCCTCTTTGATTGAATCAGCAACTTCCGCTCAAAAATTAAGAAGAACTGCTATCGATCTTTCCAAACCGGTGAATGATTGTGGTGGTACCGGTACCGAAGGTTCAAAAAGTTTATGGAAGATTTTTTTATTAGGAATTCTAGGCGGATTGGTAGGATTGATCATGCCCTGCACCTTTCCAATGATACCAATGACTGTTTCTTTTTTTACAAAAAAATCCGGCGATCCCAAAAAAGGAATCCAGAATGCTTTTTTATATGGTTTCTTTATCTTCCTAATTTATGTATTGCTAAGTGTTCCGTTTTACTTTCTTGAATCGGGTAATTCAGATATACTAAATAACATTTCTACCAATGCCTGGCTAAATATTTTCTTTGCATTAGTGTTTTTTGTTTTTGCACTTTCATTTTTTGGTTTATTCGAAATCGGTTTACCCGGAGCAATCGCAAACAAAGTAGATTCAAAATCTGATCTATCTAGTTTGGGTGGTATATTTTTTATGGCACTCACCTTAGCAATCGTTTCTTTCTCTTGCACTGGTCCAATTCTGGGAACCTTATTGGTTGGTGCGTTAAATGATGATGGCGGAGCTGTTCAATTAACAGTTGCAATGGCTGGGTTTGGACTTGCCCTTGGATTGCCTTTTGGATTATTTGCTCTTTTTCCCCGTTGGCTTTCTTCTTTACCACGTTCCGGAAGTTGGATGAATACTGTAAAAATTGTTTTTGCCTTTATTGAACTGGCACTCATGATTAAGTTTTTATCTAATGCAGACCTTGTGATGCATTGGGGTTTATTAAAGCGGGAAGTATTTTTTGCAATATGGATCGCACTTGGATTGGCTACAGCTTTTTATCTTTTTGGAATACTGAAATTTAAGCATGATCCCCCACCTGCTAAATTAAGTAAGGGCAGAATTTTTGCAGGGTTGATTTTTTTATTGTTCAGCATTTATATAATGCCCGGACTTAGCAATACAAAATATGCCAACAGATCTTTTATTAGTGGATTTCCGCCACCTTTATCTTATAGTGTTTATGGGCATGAATCTTCAAAAGGAAAAGGAGTAGAGGCAAACCTGGTAAACGACTATGAAAATGCGTTGAAACTTGCCAAAGAAACTAACAAACCTATTTTAATAGATTTTACCGGATGGGCCTGTGTGAATTGTAGAAAAATGGAAGAAAATGTTTGGATAGATCCACTTGTAAAAGAAATGATTGAAAAAAATTTCATCCTGGTATCGTTGTATGTAGACGACCGGCAAAAATTAAAAGAAGCAGACCAATTTCTTTTTCCTTTATCCGATGGTTCTAAAAAAGCAATTAAAACAATTGGTGATAAAAACAGTACTATCCAATCAGAGAATTTTAAAAACGCCTCTCAACCACTTTATGCCATTATTACTTCAGAGGAATTATTATTAAATAGGCCGGTAGGTTATACACCTAACGTTCAAGAGTATGCTGCATGGTTGCAGTGTGGGTTGGACGCTTCCAAAAAAATTCAAAAATAAAATAAATTTTTCCAGTTGGGTACAAAAAACCCACCCGTCGTACCGGGTGGGTAATAATTAGGCGTCATTCTGTTCCAGCCTTCCGAAGATAGCAATTCAATTAACAAATAAGTATCGGAGGGAGGGCCAGAATGACAATCTCATTTCTCATTCTGCTGCAATTATTAAAATTAAGCAGTAGTGTTTGTTCAATTTTTTTGTCGACGTTAAACTTGTGTAAAGATTGGTTTTATAGAGCGATTTTCTTTTGCACCATCATTTTCCGTAGGTTAATTAAACCATAACGCATACGGCCCAAAGCGGTATTAATACTGCAATTGGTTAAGGAAGCAATCTCTTTAAAACTTAGATCTGCATAATGGCGCAGAATAATTACTTCGCGTTGATCATCGGGCAGCAGGTCAAGCATTTGACGAACCCTGTCGTGACTTTCGCGCTTCATCATTTTTACGTCAGCACCATCTTCTGTAAAGTTGATAACCTCA